>CANGCT010000066.1 GCA_947452415.1 Flavobacteriaceae bacterium | reverse complement strand
TTGGACTGTTTGCAAATATGTATTATTTCTGAAGATAAACCATCCGAAATATCAATCATTGCTGTTGGTTTTATTTCCAAAGCATGCAATAAAGTTCGGATATCTTTTCGGGCTTCTGGTTTTAATTGGCGTTCAATTAAATAGGTATAAGCATCCAAATCGGGTTGCGAATTAGGGTTCACTTGAAACACTTGTTTCTCTCTTTCCAACACTTTCAATCCCATATAAGCAGCTCCAATATCGCCAGTAACTACCAATAAATCGGTTTGATGTGCGCCGCTTCTATATACAATTTCCTCTTCTTCGGCTTCGCCAATAGCGGTAATTGAAATAATCAATCCTTTTTGTGAGGAAGTCGTGTCGCCACCAATAACATCTACTTTATATTCGTTTGAAGCATACGTGATTCCTTCAAATAATTCGTCTAAGGCTTCCAAAGGGAAACGATTAGAAACAGCAACCGAAACGGTAATGTGCGTTGCTTTTGCATTCATAGCGCAGATATCCGATACATTAACCACCACTGCCTTGTAGCCTAAATGTTTTAGGGGCATGTAAGCCAAATCAAAATGCACGCCTTCAATTAATATATCAGTTGAAACTACTACTTTTTTAGATCCAAAATCTAACACAGCAGCATCATCGCCAATTCCTTTTATAGTGGAAGGTTGTTTAATGGTGAAATTTTTGGTTAAATGTTCAATCAAACCAAATTCGCCCAATTGAGAAAGCGAAGTACGTTGCGGATTTTTTTCTTCTATCATGGGGTAAAGGTACGAAGGATTTTTGTTTGCCACAAAGACAAGATGACGCGAAGTTTTTTTTGTTATCTTTATATCATTAATAAAATGAACCACATAGAATTAAACAATTAAATTACACCCAATAGGTTAAAACAAATGAAAAAACATTCCATTATAACCCTAACTATAAATCCATCATTAGATAAATCCACCCATTTTACAGGATTAGTTCCCGAACAAAAAATGCGTTGCGAAATACCAAGATACGATGCTGGAGGCGGCGGCATAAACGTTTCTAAAGCAATTTCAAAATTAGGAGGAAGTTCACTATGTGTATTTACTTCTGGAGGTTCCTCTGGCGAAATGCTCGAAGAACTAATTCAAGAAGTTGGCATAGAAAGTCAAGTTCTAAAAACTAAAAATTGGACTCGAGAAAACTTCATCGCTTTGGATAACACAACTCAATCCCAATACCGATTTGGATTTCCTGGCAACGAATTATCAGAAACTGAAATAGAAACTTTATTCACTATTGTAAAAGAATTTCAAACCAATTATTTAGTGATTAGCGGTAGTTTAAATGAAGGTTTGCCATCTAATTTCTATTCTAAAATTGCCGAAATTGCAAAAGCATCTGGAATAAAAGTTATAGTAGATACTTTTGGAGAAGCCCTACAAAAAGTATTAGAAATTGGAGTTTATCTTGTAAAACCAAATATTGGAGAATTAGCAAAACTAATTGGTGTTGAACGTTTGGAACTGCCTGAGGTAGAAAAAGCCGCCAAAACATTAATTGAAAAAGGAAGTGCCAAAATAATAGTAGTCTCCCTTGGCGCAGAAGGCGCTATTTTAGTTACCAAAGACACCACCGAATTTGTAGCCGCACCCAAAGCCGAAAAGAAAAGCACCGTTGGAGCAGGGGACAGCATGGTTGGCGGCATGGTTTGGGCATTATCCCAAAACAAAACCCTAAAAGAAGTTATCCAAATGGGAGTGTGTTGCGGCACCGCTGCCACTATGAATGAAGGTACACAACTTTTTAAAGTGGAGGATGTGAAAAGATTATTGGAAGGCATGCAGTAATAAAACTCCCAAAATTTATTTGTTGTTTCTATCCCAAATTTCCGGACTTCTAGAAGTATGAAAAACGGCATAAACGGTTACCGTTTTTAATTCTTCGTTAATTTTGTAATGAATTAAAAACGGAAATTTTTCAATTTTTCTGCAATGAATTTCATTATATTTTATCGAAAATAAATGCGGGTTTTTCTTTAACGAATTAATTTGCTTTTTGACTTGATTTTTATACCTTTGCCCTAACCATTTTAATTGTATTTCATACCAATCACGGGCTTGTTGAATATCTTTAAAGGCATCAATGTCTATTTTCAACTTGTAATTCAAAGATTATAAGTTTTTAGAAACTTCCTCCCAATCTAAAATTCTGCTTGGATCTAGTTCCGATTTTGCAACACGATTTAAAACCAAAGTTTGATGCTCTAGCGGAATTTCAATTGCTTCCTTCCAAATAGCATCATTTAGAGTAATTAGTTCCATAGGAGATAACTTTTTTACAGCATCCAAAAGTTGATTTAAATTCAATTCGCTATTTATTTTTAATGCATCCATAATACAAATTTAATAAAATAATGTTTCCCCCAACAAAAAACCCAACAACTTTCGCCATTGGGTTTGTCTTAATACTTAATACTTAATACTTTTATCTTAATACCTTTTAATCATTCAACTTCAACACCGCCATAAAAGCTTCTTGCGGAATCTCTACATTTCCTACCAAACGCATTCTCTTTTTACCTTTTTTCTGTTTTTCAAGAAGTTTACGTTTACGAGAAATATCACCACCATAACATTTTGCGGTAACGTCTTTACGAAGTGCTTTTATTGTTTCACGAGCAATAATTTTGGCTCCAATTGCCGCTTGAATCGGAATATCAAATTGCTGTCTCGGAATCAACTCCCGAAGTTTTTCACACATTTTTTTACCTATGTTATATGCATTACTTTCGTGTATCAAAGCCGAAAGCGCATCCACCGATTGTGCGTTTAACAAAACGTCTAATTTTACTAATTTGGATACTTTCATCCCAATTGGCGTATAATCAAACGAAGCATATCCTTTAGAAACCGTTTTCAATCGATCGTAAAAATCAAATACAATTTCAGCCAATGGCATATCAAAATTCAATTCTACTCTTTCGGTTGTCAAATACGTTTGATTGGTAATAACCCCACGTTTTTCAATACACAAACTCATTACATTTCCAACATAATCGGCTTTGGTAATGATTGTTGCTTTAATATAAGGTTCTTCCACACGGTCTAACTTAGATGGGTCTGGCAAATCGGAAGGGTTGTTAATTACAAACGAAGTATCCGGTTCTTTTTTGGTGTACGCCAAATACGAAACGTTAGGGACTGTAGTAATTACCGTCATATCGTATTCGCGTTCCAATCGTTCTTGGATGATCTCCAAGTGCAACATTCCTAAGAATCCACATCGAAAACCAAATCCTAATGCAGCCGAACTCTCTGGCGTAAAAACCAACGAAGCATCATTCAATTGCAGTTTCTCCATAGAAGCACGCAAATCTTCATAATCTTCCGTATCAACAGGGTAAATTCCAGCAAACACCATCGGTTTTACATCCTCAAACCCCGTAATCATATTCGTGGTTGGCGTTTTAGCATCCGTTAAGGTATCCCCAACTTTTACCTCTTTCGCCTCCTTAATTCCTGAAATCAAATACCCAACATCTCCAGTAGAAATCACGTTTTTCGGAACCTGATTTAGTTTTAAAGTCCCCACTTCATCTGCAAAATATTCATTGCCAGTAGCCATGAATTTAATTTTTTGCCCTTTTTTAATTTCCCCATTTTTCACACGAAAAATAACCTCAATGCCACGAAACGGATTGTAATGCGAATCGAAAATCAAGGCCTGTAACGGTTCGTCTTTATTTCCTTTTGGAGCAGGAATTTTTTCAATTATGGCTGCCAAAATATTTTCTACACCAAATCCGGTTTTGCCCGATGCGTGAATAATATCCTCCAATTTGCAACCTAATAAATCAATAATATCGTCGCTAACTTCCTCCGGATTAGCACTTGGCAAATCTACTTTATTCAAAACCGGAATAATCTCCAAGTCGTTTTCTAAAGCCAAATACAAGTTAGAAATAGTCTGTGCCTGAATACTTTGCGCTGCATCTACAATTAAAAGTGCCCCTTCACAAGCCGCAATAGATCGCGACACTTCATAAGAAAAATCTACGTGTCCCGGAGTATCAATAAGGTTCAAGACATACTCCTCACCCTTGTAAGTATACTCCATCTGAATCGCATGACTCTTAATGGTAATCCCACGTTCGCGCTCCAAATCCATGTTGTCTAGCAACTGCGCCTTTTCTTCCCGCGCCGTAACCGTTTGGGTTGCCCCAAGAAGCCTATCTGCAAGCGTACTTTTTCCGTGATCAATATGTGCAATAATGCAAAAATTTCTTATATTTTTCATGCTCGAATTTTGTCAATTTTTTGGGCGTTACCACAATTCCACTATCGTTCCATTGTTGGTCGGGCTTTCCGCTCTATCTTTTGTTCCGCTATCGCTGCACAAAAGGATGCCGCTGCAATCCCTAACGCAAACCCCAATTATTAAGGATTTAATCTGCAAATATAAACCAAAGATTTGGATTGCGCCTTAGTTCCGCAGCGATTGTTAATCGGATTTTTGTAAATAGTATTACAAAATCTTTAGTATATTTGTGTACTTAATACTTTAATTATGAGCGTAACACAAGAAATAGTTGTTAGAAACAGAGCAATAATGAATGGAAAACCTACAATTAAAGGAACCCGTATCACGGTGGAATTAATATTAAAAAAACTTTCCGAGGGCATTACTGTTTCCGATTTGGTCAAAATTTATCCGCACCTAACAACCGCGCAAATACTCGCGGCACTTGAATATGCAGCAACAATAATTAGTAACGAAGAACTTTTAGACGTTTAAAAAAATGATTATTGCCGATGAAAACATCCCCTTTGCCAATAATTGAAATGTTAAGGGAAAATGCTATTGAAACGGTTTCAATATTCGACGAGTATAGAGGGATTTCAGATGAGGCGATTATTAAATTGGCTCAAAATCCGCCCAAAATTATTCTAACAGAAGATAAGGATTTTGGAGATTTAATATTTGCATACAAGCAAAAACAAGTAAGTGTTATTTTATTACGTTATCATTATTCAGAACTAGAAAAAATCAAATCTATCTTATTGAATTTTCTACTTACCCACACTGTTTTAATGCATTCTTTTGTTGTTATAACTTCCAAGAACATAAGAATTAGAAAGTTATAATAAAAAATTAAATTTTCACTATTTATCTTTTATTGGCGGATTGCGGGATATTCCTTTTTTATAAAACTTAATATTTCAAATTTCTTTGAAACTAATTCTTTTAAACCATTAAGGAATTAAGAAAAATTAATGCTTGACTTTAGTTTATATTTTATTCTCGCAAAGGCGCAGAGTCGCAAAGGATTTAGTGATTAATTGCGCCTTTATGACTTTGCGTGACAAAATTTATAACATTTTTTATTCGCACACTAAAATAGTCACGTCTTGGCTCCCCTCTCCTTTGGAGAGGGGTTGGGGGTGAGGTTTAATAAATTATGACTTAATCTACCTTAATATCTTAATGGTTTAAAATTGTAAAACCTTATTTTTCCATTATCTATTTTCTATTCTCTCAAAACCTCTATCTTTGCCAAAAATTACTACCAATGCCCAAAATAGGCAACATAATATTACCCGATTTCCCACTACTACTTGCACCTATGGAAGACGTGAGCGATCCACCGTTTCGTAGATTGTGCAAATTGCATGGAGCCGATTTAATGTACTCCGAATTTATTTCCAGTGAAGGATTGATTCGCGATGCCGTAAAGAGCAAAATGAAACTAGATATTTTTGATTACGAACGACCAGTTGGAATCCAAATATTTGGTGGAGATGAAGACGCCATGGAACTATCGGCCCGAATTGTAGATGCCGTCCAACCCGATTTGGTGGATATTAATTTTGGTTGTCCGGTTAAAAAAGTCGTTTGCAAAGGTGCTGGTGCCGGAGTTTTGAAAGACGTCGATTTGATGGTACGCTTAACCAAATCGGTAATTAAAGGAACCAATCTTCCGGTAACGGTAAAAACCCGATTGGGTTGGGACGAAAGCTCTATAAATATTGATGAGGTCGCCGAGCGATTGCAAGACATAGGCGTTCAAGCCCTAACAGTTCATGCCAGAACGCGTGCACAAATGTATAAAGGCCATTCCGATTGGAGTCACATCCAACGAATAAAAAACAATCCTAGAATCACCATGCCAATTTTTGGCAATGGCGATATTGATTCTCCCGAAAAAGCATTAGAATATAAAAATAAATACGGCCTTGACGGGATGATGATAGGTCGTGCAGCCATTGGCTATCCTTGGATTTTTAACGAAATTAAGCACTACTTTGCTACTGGACAACATTTGGCTAAACCAACAATTACTGATAGAGTAGAAGCAGCCCGAAACCACTTAACTTGGTCTATGGATTGGAAAGGGGAACGCCTTGGAATTGTAGAAATGCGCCGTCATTATACCAATTATTTCAAAGGTATTGCCAACTTTAAAGAATACCGATTGAAACTAGTTACCATTGAAGATCCTGAGGTTTTGTTTCAAGCATTAGAGGAGATTCAGGATATTTATACCGATCTTGTAATTTAATTTAATTTCAATAAAAGAGTTGTCTTTGCAATTAACCTAAAATAAAGTCAAAAACCTTTGTGTCTCTTTGTGTGACTTTCGTGGTTCTTGGTGTAATAATTAATTCCTTCCACAAAGAGCTCTAAGAAGCTCAAAGTTTCTCGAAGTAGTAATTCTAATGCAATAACTTTTTAGTTACTCTGCTGCTTGCAATAACGCTCGCAATAAATCCAAGGGTAACAATCGTTCCGAAAACGAGGGCAACATTTTGAAAACTAAATTCTACTGGATAAGCCAAAGATTGGGTAATCATTACCAACTGAAATTGTTGCTGTAGTACCACAATTATAATCCCCAATAATAATCCAATTGCTCCTCCAAAAACACTAAGTAGTGTTCCTTCTAGTAGAAATATTTTGCGTAAATCTTTTACTTCCGTTCCTAAGTTATACAGCGTTTTCAAGTTGGCTTTTTTATCTAAAACCATCATGATTAAGGCGCCAATTAAATTGAAAAGTGCGATAATGATTACCAAAGTAAAAATAAGATACACCGCAATATTTTCGGTATTCAACATCTTATATAAAGTGGCATTTAGTTGGGCTCGCGTTTTTACCTCTACTTTATTGTTACAGATTTTAGTAATAGCATCGATAACTTCAACGGTATTAGCATTTGGCTTGGTTCGTATTTCAATTCCCGAAATTTGATGGGGTTGGTACAGTAACAATTCTTGGGTTAAACCCAAATCGGCAAAGACATATTTAGAATCCAGTTCCTCGCTGATGGCATAAATTCCAACGGGAACCAATGCTAATTTAGTGAAAGAATCTTCTGGATTTAAAGAAGAAAAATCCCCTTTTCCAGGTTTGGGAGCCATAACTTCCAATACATTGTTTACATCAAATAAACCCAACGAAAGTTTTTCCGAAATGCCATAGCCAATAACCACCTGGTAGGTATTTGGTCGAAACCACTGCCCATTGAATAATTTTTGGGAGGCTTTGTTTACTTTAACAAAATGAGCATCTACACCTTTTAGGTAAGCAACTTGTTGTTTTCCATCAAAAGAAAAAAGCACTCGTTCTTCAATTATTTTGCTGTAGGAAGCAACTCCGGGACAATTTTTTATTTTCTGTTCTTGCTCGGGGGTGAGCAAAAACGATTTTCCGGCAATAGAACTCACCTTTAAATCGGGGTCGAAATCATTGGAAAATGACAAACTAAAAACACGCAATCCGCTAAAAACCGATAGTACTACAAACAATGCCATGGCACCAACAATAATTCCTCCCGAAGCAATTCGGGTAATAATGTTGATAGCATTATTTTTGCTTTTGCTAAAAAGGTACCTTTTGGCTATGTATAGCGGGAAATTCACTTACGATCTTCTTCGTTTTTCTAGTAATTCTCTATTGGTAATTGGGTTTTCTTTACCAGCAAGAGCATTGTCAATTTTCTCAATATAATCCAAAGAGTCGTCGATGTAAAAAGCAAGATTAGGTACTTTACGCAATTGCAATTTTACGCGTTGCGATAAATCGTGTTTGATTAAAGGCATATTCGATTTTACTGCTGCTAGTATTTCTTCTGCTCTATTTTGAGGAAAAACACTGAGGTATACGCGTGCCACGCCCAAATCGTTGGTGACAACTACTTTAGAAACCGAAATCACCAAATTGGTAAGTCCGTTTTTTCTCACTTCTCCTTGAAGAATATCTACTAAATCATTTTGTAGAACGCCTCCTATTTTTTTCTGTCTATTCGTTTCCATTTTGCAAAAATACGATTTTTTTAGAGCTACAAAGGCGCAAAGGCGCAAAGTTTGTTATTTTGAAGTTTTCTATATGAATTTTTAGCACTTCTTGATAGAGAAACTTATAGATTTTGTAATTTTACAAAAATCTTAGATCCTTAGAATCTCAGAACCTTAGTACCTTTAATCATGAGAAAAATAGAACACATAGGAATTGCAGTTAAAAGCTTGGAAACCTCCAATTTACTTTTCGAAAAATTATTTGGAGCACCTTCTTACAAACAAGAAGAAGTTGCCAGTGAGGGAGTTAAAACTTCTTTTTTTATGAATGGGCCTAATAAAATTGAGTTATTAGAAGCAACCAACCCAGATAGTCCTATTGCAAAATTCCTAGAAAAAAAGGGAGAAGGCATTCACCACATCGCTTTTGATGTGCAAGATATTGTTTCCGAAATGAAGCGCTTGCAAGCAGAAGGCTTTATTTTATTGAATGAAGTCCCTAAAAAAGGTGCCGATAATAAGCTTGTTTGCTTCTTGCATCCCAAAACCACCAATGGAGTTCTTATAGAATTGTGTCAGGAAATGGAATAAAGAGGGTTGATTTCCTTAATGTTATACATTTGTTGGGTTTCAATTGCATCAAAAAATAAAAAACACTTGCAATAAATTAAAAATAGTAGTAATATTGCAACCTCTTAACTGGTCCTATAGCTCAGTTGGTTAGAGCACCTGACTCATAATCAGGTGGTCCCTGGTTCGAGCCCAGGTGGGACCACTAGTAAAAGCAAAGCCTTACAAAAATGTAGGGCTTTTTTATTGGGTTTAAGTGTACTTGTTGAGTGTACTTAGGTTCTTCTTAAAAGAATTGTTTATTTTTGTACTACATCTTAAAATTACCTTCTAGTTTACAGAAAGAATAAAAAAATTGAATTTATACAGAATACTAAAAGTTAGTAGCTATCTGTATTGTCAATTTCACAAAAAATAGCATAATGAGAATTAAGAAAATACAACTGAAAAATGGTTATAAAAGGTTTAAAGACTTAACCATTGATTTGGGAGAAAACCCAAAGAGAATAATTGCATTAATAGGGCCTAATGGTTGCGGAAAAAGTAGTGTTCTAGACGGGATGTTATTCCATAACAATGCATATAATACAATTGGTAATAAAGGCAAAAAAGACCATCATTACCATTCTATGACTCAAATACCAAACTTTGATTATCAAAATATTATTATTGAATTTAGTGAAGGCGGTTTTTTTTCAATAAGAGACTCAAGAAATAAACTTGGAACAGAAAACACAATGTTTTCTTTTCGTAGCCCATATCGATATAATAGCAATCTTAAAGTTTCCGAATTAAAGGCAACTCAAGAGATAAGGTTAAACTATTATGGTGCTAGTACATCAGCTGACCTTGACGATAAAATGGAAGAAAACTATAGGAAGCTTAACATAAAATTTAATAGATTTTTAAAAGACAATTCATCATCAGCCACATACGATTCAGCAAAAGAAAAAATTATAGGTGACTTAAATAATTCATTGAAAAATTGCTTGGATTTAGAAATAGTAAGTATTGGTGATATTGAAGACAACAAAGGAACATTGTTTTTTAAAAAAAATGACCATCCAATAGAATTTGAATATAATGTTTTGTCGTCAGGAGAGAAAGAAGTTGTTGACATTCTACTTGACTTGTTTCTAAGACAAGATGACTACAATGATACTATATTTTTAATTGATGAACCAGAACTTCATATTAATACTTCAATCCAAAAAAAATTATTATTAGAAATTAACGATTTAGTTGGTGAAAATTGTCAAATTTGGATTGCAACCCATAGTATAGGATTCATGAGGACTTTACAAGAAGACTTAAAAGACCAATGTCAAATTATTCAATTTCATAAAGGAATAAATTTCGCTTCAACTGAACAAACACTTGTTCCTATAAAAAAAACACTTGCAAAATGGAAAGAAATTTTTGAAACTGCACTTGATGACTTAGCTGGTTTAGTAAGTCCTAAACGAATTATTTATTGCGAAGGCAAAGATAGACCAGGAACAAATGGAGTTGAGAAAGGTTTTGATGCAAAGGTTTTTAATAATATTTACGGTGAAAAGTATCATGACACATTATTTATTTCAAGCGGTGGAAATACAGAACTTGACCAAAGAAGCGAAATAGCTTTAGCTATTTTAACAAAGGTGTATTCTGAAATAGAAATACTTGTATTAAAAGACAGAGATGTATCGTCTGGCAAAAATAATAACGAAGATGATAGACAATTATATTTAGAAAATCATCCAACAAATTATAGAATAATGAAACGTTGGGAAATTGAGAATTATCTTTATGATAAAGAAGTATTATCAAACTACTGTAGCAAAAAAGGATTGGTATTCAATGAAACTGACTATGACAAATTTGTTACTAATGTTACTGACCAAAATTTAAAGGATGAGACAGGCAGAATAAAGAATTTTTGTGGTATAACGACAAGTATAAACCCAGAAGCCTTCAAATTGAACTTGTCGGAATATATAACGGAAGAGATGACGGTTTACAAAGAATTGGAACAATGTATTTTTGAACGAAAATAAAGATGATAGTCAGAAGGTCATCCGATAATTATAATTATAAGAAATTTTCTGTTTAGATTTTGAATAAAGCTTTGTGTGCCTTATAAATCAAGAACTAAAATCCCAACTATAAAAACAAAAACCCTATCTTTTAGAATAGGGTTTGATGTTCCGATATAACAAATTTACTTCGTTTCACCTCTTGGGTTAAACAATCTAAAACCTTTCTCTTTTACTGCTTTTGCAACTTGAGTCTTGACCATATAATTTTTATGAATAACACTTTTTGTCTTTTGATAGCCTAAAGACTCAACAAGTCCTGTTTGAGTTTCTATCTTTGTTAAAAACGATTTTCTAAGGTGTTTTAGACCAACCTTAGCAGTAACTCCTGACTTATCTCTATAGAACTTGAAAGAGTGTGATAATAGC
The DNA here is from genome assembly GCA_947452415.1 of Flavobacteriaceae bacterium. GTDB lineage: Bacteria > Bacteroidota > Bacteroidia > Flavobacteriales > Flavobacteriaceae > Flavobacterium. The sequence goes on along the minus strand of CANGCT010000066.1, from coordinate 4,408 downwards.
TTAGCCATTGAATCTCTTGTAATATTTTCATCTGGGCCAATCAAATATCTATCTTCACCCAAGTGGCTCTTATAATCTAATCTAATCAGTAAATCTTCTAGTTCTGGTGAATAAGGTATCGGTACAATTTTTGTTGGTTTCGATTGGTCATAGTTATGTGCTTTTTCATATTTCAAATCAATACCCATTACATAATCTATTTCTCCGTTTTTATCTAATACAATGTCTGAATACTTGATTGAAATTGCTTCGGTATTCCTCATTCCTGAATATGCTATTATTTCAAATGCTTCTTTTACGTATGGGCGATACATTTTCTTTCTAACACCATTTTTATAGGTATGTATAGAACTATTTTCATCCGAACAACTTTGAAGGATTTTGTCAAAATCAGAATCAGCAATATTAATAGGATTTGGCGATTCATTCTTTAATCTTGCTGATGCCATTGGATTATAAATTTCGTAGCCTTTGGTAACGGTTAAAAACTTATAAAACCCTTTGTTTGCTCTGATGTTATGATTGTATGTTGAAATGCTTTTGCTTTTCTTATACAATTCTTCAAAATAACTATTAACCAAATTCTTATCCACTTTATAAATTGAAAGTTCTTCTTTACCACTAGTATTTTTTTCTATGTAGGCATTTAATTTGCATATATAACCAATCGTATCTCTAATATATTCTCTTCTTCTTAACTTTCTTTCAAAGAATGGTACGTCAACATTTTCAAGCCAATCTGAATACATCAATATACAATCTTTTAGAGTTACAGGTTTAACTTCTATATTTGGTTCTGTGGTTATAAACTTAAACGGATTTGATAATTCCTCTTTGAATTCTAGTAAACTTTTTATTGCCTCATCGTAATCCGAAGTCTGAAAATCCCTCGTTTTGCGAACTCCATTTACTTTTAATTCTGCTTTATATTTCTGACGTTCCAAAGGGTGAACACATCCTTTGTATGGGGTTTGCGACACGTCTATGCGTTTGCCACACTTCTTGCAAACAATGTGCAAGCCAGCGAATTTTTTATATTTTAATAATTTCATTTTTGTTTGTATTAATTTTTACCACGAGGATAAATTATTTTGATGACGTGTCAAATAGTTTTTTGGATAAATTTCCTTTTGCCACATAATTGGTTGGTTTTTTCTTGGAATTGCTAAAGTCCATAACATCTGCTAAATTGTCTTTTAGATAAGCTTCATAAATAGTTCTCCACTTATCACCATGTTTGGATTTAAGTAATAGAATTAGAGGCCAGTCATAAGCCAATTCAAAATCGACTTTCGTCACAAATTCGCCTGACGAATCTTTATATACATTAACATTACTTTTACGGCACCATGTTTTAACAGCACGAGTATCGTTTTTATTTATCAGTCGAAGTATTTCGTGTAGATACATTCTATCTACGTGTAAAAAATATATTGTCATTTTAGTTTTTTTTAAACTCAATATTGGAATGGTCCGTTTCTGAACCATTCCGATAAAGAATATTGTTATTTTAAATTACTTTTATCTCAAATTCATATTTTCCAATTACAGATGTTAAATTCTGAAATTCAGGTGTATTATAAATTATAATTGCATCATGCAACCTAACAGCCGTATAATCTAATCTGTTGATGTACTTAAAGTCTTCGATAAGCTTATCCTCCATTTTGGTCATGGTTTTGTAGAAGCTTCCTTTTTCTTTTAGTGTTAAAGCAATGATTTTGGTTACTTGTTCTTTGGTGTAGCCACAATTCTTGAAGAATTTTTTTGCTTCAAGTGCGGACCTTTTGTTGTCATTGAGCATCATGTTGAACCATGTTTTGGCTTCACTTCTTTCTATGGTGTACTTCTTTTCCAAATTGCTGTAAACCTGTAAAGCAATATCGCTTCCTACTAGAGTATCCAAAAACGATGCAAATGCACTTTTGATGTCGCATTGGATTAGTTCATAAGGCGTATAGCCTCTCAACTGTCTCGTTGTTTTGGTGGCAGTATTGAATACTCTATTATCGATACTGGTTGTTTTGAACCCGAACATGTGACCTGCACAAGACAAAGAAAGTAGCGATAGTATATAGTATTTATGCCGTTCCACTTGTTTGGCTGTACTATAAGTATTCATCTTTACAGTGTTTCTAATGCCATGCTTGCAAGCCATCAACGCATGTTTGATTTTCTCGGCTTTATCCATAATTTGGTTAACATCCGATTGGGAATATCCATCTAGTTTTGACAATTGTTTGGCTATAGCTCTGTTGGTATTGTTGAATACTCTTTTACCAATTAACAATTTGGAATATTCCTTGGTCAGTTTGTCCAAAGCTTCTCTGTTATCATCTTCAATCAATGCCTTAACATCCTGATTCGATTCCAATGAAAGTGCTTTGATGTAATCGGTTAAAACACATTCGCTAACCACACTAAACCCATTAACAACTCTTTTGGTTGCTTCGCTATATTGATGACTTTCAATCATCTGTATTACATATAAGCTGTTGATGATTTGTTTTGCTTTGAAATAGGTATCATTCCAGTTATAACTAAATACCAACCCAAAATCCGTTGTTTCATCTTCTTTTAATTGGCACAACGCACCATTTTTTATTGCAATATCCATTTGGGTTTTGGAAACTCTAAACTTGGTTATTTTATCCATTTCACTCATTTTATCAGGATTGGCAAGGTCATTTACATCAATGAATGTTTTAGCCGTGGTCAAAAGTCTTTCATAACGGTCTGCTGTAGTATTTAGTAGATATTCTGATTGCGTTTCCACTGCCATATATGCAGTTGCCCATAACAATAAATCCTTTTTTCCGAAGCCATTAAAATTTGGGTCATCCCCTTTGATATTGCTAAAAACCCTTTCTAGTTCTTTCTTTATGATAAAAACATCTTTGTCTTCTTGGTTGATTAGATTTCGATATTTGATTGGGAAGCTAACCGATGTTGCAACTACTGTTCCTTGTATGTCTTCATCTTTAACCGAAAATCCGTAATCGTTCAACGAACTTATCAGGTTAGATTTTGGATAACTTAAAGCATGGTTTATCTCATTGATATGTGGCTGGATTTTTTTCAAGTAACCCTTCTCAAAGTCAATTTGGCTAATTTGGCTTTCAAGTTTATTAATGTCGATATTGGAATTAGGGAAACATCTATAAAATATCTGTGCATCTACAACTGTTCCTCTAACTCTGCCATAAGCTTGAACTAGTTGGTTAACATTGTAACTATCCACCATTGAGTATTCGTCCATGATGATTCCAATACTTGCATCAAAGTTTAAATCGAATCCAATTTGGTACTTGGTTGATAAAATGTACACATCGGCAGTTTCATCAATTTTAGCGTTGATTATGTTACTGTATTCTTTGTACGATTTTGTTTTAACACCACTAGTTTTGACCGAAAGAGTATCGCCAACAAGTAATTGGGTCTTGTAGCCAAGGTTATCCTCGTTGAGGACATTCTTAATCTTGTTCAGGTCGTTTGTAAATAGAACCACTTTGATTCCTTTTTCACAATTTGCTTTGATAAAGTTCCAATAGTTATTCAACGGAGAAATGGTTATCTTTTTTGTTCTTTTTACCTCACGCTCTACCTTATAGATGTCCATATCACTAAGAATATGCTTTGGAATATCTAGGTTCTTGTAGGTCGGTGTTGCCGTTGAAAGGGTAAAATAAGCCTTGTGTTCGTTGTAAAGCATGTCACAGAAGGTAGACATTGTGGCACGGTACTCGCTTTCTGAATAAACCTGTGATTCATCAACAAAGAATGGGATTTGCATTATCATTTTATACAAGGAACTATTGTTCTTTTTGACTTCAATGATTTGCTCAGGGGTTGTGTTTAGTACAATATGGTTACCACGTTTGTATTCATTTTCGAAATGATTCCATCGGTCTTTTGAATTTTGGTAGATAAACATCTGGTGTGGTTCTCGAACATTTTCTTTTCCAATTATCATTCCTGATAGTGGAGAAACAATGATAACAGATTGGTCTGTTATATTTAAAACTGCGGTTGTTCCGCCAATACCCGTATCACCTTTGATAATTAATTTGTTATTGGTGAAGTCGGTTATGATGCCATTGGCACGTGAGTCATTACTTACATGACTTTGTATTTTTATTGTGTACATATTAAATATGTTTAAATTAATAGATTATTTTTTGGCATGGTCAATTACAATCAATAGGATTTTCCTTGGATTGCAAAATGCCGAGTGTAGTTTGTTAAGGATAAGACCATGCTTATCAAAACAAAATTGGGAAGGCTATTGAGTAGAACTCAAAGCCAAAAGCGAAGGTTGTGTAGTGTACTAATGAGATGACTTTAGTGATGCATAATTTGCATCTGCAAAACAGAGCTGTGTTTGGTTAATCCCTTTATTTATAAGGGT
>CANGCT010000065.1 GCA_947452415.1 Flavobacteriaceae bacterium | reverse complement strand
GAAAGGTATACAAAAAATTATATTGTTGACTATCTTAAAGAAAAAATTACTAATTTTGCATTCGTTTTATCGGAAGAAAATACTAATCCAGTTAAGTACTTATAGAAAATGGCTACTACAAAAGAATTGAGCGTTGAAGAAAAATTAAGAGCGCTTTACGATTTACAAATTATCGACACTAGAATTGACGAAATTAGAAACGTAAGAGGTGAATTGCCTTTAGAAGTGGAAGATCTTGAAGATGAAGTAGCGGGTTTGACTACTCGTTTAGAAAAATTACAATCTGACTTGGTTTCTATTGAAGATAGCATCAAATCTAAAAAAACGGCAATTGATAATCATCATTTGGCAATAAAAAAATATGCCGAACAACAAAAAGATGTTCGTAATAATAGAGAATTCAATGCTTTAACTAAAGAAGTTGAGTTTCAAGAATTAGAAATTCAATTAGCGGAAAAGCAAATTAAAGAACTTAAGGCTTCTACAGAACACAAAAAAGAAGTAGTTGCAAATTCTAAAGATAAATTAGAACAAAAAACTACCCACTTAAAACATAAAAAAGCAGAATTAAGCGATATTATGTCGGAAACTGAAAAAGAAGAAACATTTTTAACTCAAAAATCTGCTGAATATGAAGGTTCTATAGAAGAACGATTATTAGTCGCTTACAAAAGAATTCGTTCTAGCGTAAGAAACGGATTAGCAGTTGTTTCTATAGAAAGAGGTGCATCTGCAGGTTCTTTCTTTACTATTCCTCCTCAGATTCAAGTTGAAATTGCTGCTAGAAAAAAGATCATAACCGATGAACATTCTGGAAGAATTTTAGTAGATGCTGTCTTGGCAGATGAAGAAAGAGAAAAAATGGATAAAATATTCGCAAAAATGTAATATCTTAAATCCCGATTCAATCGGGATTTTTTATGGAAAAAACTATTCAAAAAATTGTCGCAAAAAGTATTGGAAGTTATATTAACTTTTTAAGTTATATCGCACCTAAACAATCGCTGTTGTTGGCTTATAAATTTTTTAGTGAACCTAGAAAAGGTAAAATTAAACTGGATAGAATTCCGAAAACGTTACAAAAAGCTATCTTTCAAAAACACAATTTAAACAATCAAGAATTTCATACTTATCATTGGGAAGGAAATGAAGAGGTTATTTTGTTGGTTCATGGTTGGGAAAGCAATGCTTCGAGATGGAAAAAACTGCTTCCTTATTTGAAGAAAACAGGAAAAACTATTATAGCAATAGATGCTCCTGCCCACGGATTTAATACGGATAAAGAGTTTAATGTTCTTATCTATTCGGAATTCATTAATGAAGTGGCACAAAAATACCAACCTAAAATTGCAATTGGTCATTCTATAGGAGGCAATGCATTGGCTTATTATCAGAACCATTATCCGCACCAACTTGAAAAGATGATTTTGCTTGGTGCACCGAGTGATTTTAAAGTTATCATGAAGAATTATTTTAGATTGCTAAGTTTAAATAAAAAGGTGCAAGAACAATTCAAAAATTATGTTCAAAGTAGATTTAATATTGTTATTGAAGATTTTTCTGCTTCCAAATTTTTAGAAGAAACTACTATTTCTGGAATTATTGCTCATGATCAAGAGGATTTAGTGGTGCTATTGAAAGAAGGAATTAAAATTTCTACTGCTTGGAAAACTGCTCAGTTTATAGAAACCCAAGGACTTGGGCACAGCATGCACGACTCCAATTTGTACAATACTATAGTTGATTTTATAGATTCTAAAATCTAAAAAACACCAATTAATTGCAAAGATTTTTATAATTTCAAATTATCTCCTTTTCAAATTGATTACTTTTGTCAAATGGAAGAAAATCTTACACGAATTAATAAATTTTTATCGGAAACTGGCTTTTGCTCCCGCAGAGAAGCCGATAAATTAATAGAGCAAGGGAAAGTTACCATTAATGGAGTTGTTCCAGAAATGGGTACTAAAATCACTTCCGATGATGAAGTTCGTGTGGATGGTAAATTAGTAAGAGAAAACCGACAAAAACGAATTTATCTTGCTTTTAATAAGCCTGCCGGAATTGAATGTACCACCAACTTAGATATAAGAGATAATATTGTAGATTATATCAATTATCAAGAACGTATTTTTCCTATTGGAAGATTGGACAAAGCCAGTGAGGGATTGATTTTTATGACCAATGATGGAGATATTGTAAATAAAATCCTACGCGCGAGAAACAACCATGAGAAAGAATATATAGTAACCGTAAACCGACCAATTACTGATCGATTTATAGATAGAATGGCGAATGGAATTCCAATTTTAGAAACTATTACCCGAAAATGCAAAGTAGAACAAATTAGTAAATATGTATTTCGAATTGTGCTAACCCAAGGATTGAACCGACAAATTCGAAGAATGTGTGAGCATCTCGATTATGAAGTAACTGCTTTAAAAAGAACTCGAATTATCAATATTACATTGGATGTTCCGCTTGGAAGGTACCGCCATTTAACGGAAGAGGAAGTTACCGAACTCAACCAATTAATAGAGCCTTCAAGCAAAACAGAAGAAGCAAGTTTCCCGAAAGTAACCCCTAAAATTTCGATTCAACCTAGAAGGGATTTTAGAAATAGATAAAAAATTATGGCAGCGGAAAATAACATCAAAACAGAAATTGAAAGATATCTTAAATATAATTATTCCAAAAAGGATGTAATGACGTATTTAAAAAGAGATGGTTTTAGTGATGCTGAAATTGCTGAAAATAGTACAATTTTCAACAAAGTAGATTCTAATTATTTTAATAATGCACTGCATTTTCTACCCGCATTACTATTTTTAATACTCACTATTTTGGCTGCTTTGGGTCGCTTTTATTCGGCAGAAGATACCTTACCAAAAATAGCAAATATCCTTTTAGTTGTAATTTTGGTTTCTATAACTATTGGTTTTAGCAAAAACAAACCTAAGTTTATTATCGCGACTGCAGTACTAATTGTGGTTTCTTCACTATACTATGGTTACCTTTTCTTTATAGTTCCGCAAAAAGATGAATTTGGATTTTCGTTGAGTGTTTTCTCTAAAGTTGGGATAATAATTTTGCATCTTTTAACTCTTAGAGGATGTTATAAAATGTATAAAGAAATAGTATCGAAATCATAAAAAACAAACCCAAGACGCAAATCTTGGGTTTTCTATTTTAAATCTTTTTCTCCATAACAAAATCATCCATTACATAACCATTTCCGATATCTACCACGAGTGAATCGGCAATTTCAAATTGGTTATGCAAATAAAAATCTTTGGCTATATTGTATTTATTTACATTCAGAATTAATGCAGCATTGAAATTTTTCTTTGCAATTTCTTGAATATGAAGAATCAAATTTTTACCAACTCCTTTGCCTTGAATAGTTGGCAAAACATATAGTTTATGAATTTTCGTTTTGTTAGAATTATGAAAATTAAGTTCATAGGATGCAAATCCGATAAAATCATTATCTTCTTTTGCCAACAAAAAAACGTTATTATTTTTTAGTTGATTTTCTAAAGAATCCAAACTGTACATCATTTCCATCATGTACTCCAATTGCTCTTGCGATAGGATTGCGCCATAGGCATCCGGCCAAATTGCTTTGGCTAAATCTTGAATAATTCCAAGTTGGGAAATAGTTGCAACCAAAAAAGTCATTTTATTTTTTGGTCTTTTTTTGTTCTCTTGCTAAAAGCGTATTTTTCAACAACATAGCAATTGTCATTGGTCCTACACCTCCAGGAACTGGTGTAATAAAAGATGCTTTTTTAGATACATTTTCAAAATCAACATCACCCACAATTTTATACCCTTTTTCGGAAGTTTCATCGGTAACACGTGTAATACCAACGTCAATGACCACTACATCATCTTTCACCATTTCGGCTTTTAGATAATTTGGAACTCCTAAAGCCGTGATAATTATATCTGCTTGCGAAGTTATTTGGTTGATGTTTTTAGTATGGCTATGAGTTAGAGTTACAGTAGAATTGCCAGGAAACTGATTTCTTCCCATTAAGATACTCATTGGCCTTCCTACAATATGACTTCTTCCAATTATTACGGTATGCTTCCCATCTGTTGGAACCTTATATCGTTCTAATAATTCCAAAATCCCATATGGTGTTGCAGGAATAAAAGTACTCATATCTAAAGCCATCTTACCAAAATTCTCAGGATGGAAACCATCCACGTCTTTGCTGGGGTCAATTGCGTTAATTATTTGTTGGGTATCTATTTGTTTTGGCAATGGCAATTGCACAATAAAACCATCAATGTCGTCGTTTTGATTCAGTTCTTTGATTTTATTAAGCAATTCGGATTCCGAAGTAGTACTTGGCATTTTTACCAAAGTAGATTCAAATCCTACTCGTTCGCAGGCCTTTACTTTACTACCAACGTAGGTTAAACTAGCGCCATCGTTTCCTACAATAATTGCAGCAAGATGCGGTACTTTTTCGCCGTTGTCTTTCATTTTTTGGACTTCGGCAGCAATTTCATTTTTAATATCTTCCGATACTTTTTTTCCGTCTAAAATTGTCATTGTGTAGTTATTTTGTGTGTTGCGTTGTTGTTTATCTACTCAATAAAAAAGACGTGATAAATCACGTCTCTATATTACATTTGTGGCATTCCGCCTTTCATTCCGCCCATCATGCGCATCATGTTTTTCCCTCCTGGTCCTTGCATCATCTTCATCATTTTGCTCATCTGTTCGAATTGTTTCATCAATTGATTTACTTCTTCTATTTTTCTACCAGAACCTTTTGCAATTCTAGTTTTACGTTTCATGTCAATTAAAGAAGGTCTACTTCTTTCTATTGGTGTCATTGAATGTATGATTGCTTCAATGTGTTTGAAAGCATCATCTTCAATTTCAACATCTTTCATTGCTTTACCAGCACCCGGAATCATTCCAATCAAATCTTTCATGCTTCCCATTTTTTTGATTTGTTGTATCTGTGACAAGAAATCATCAAAACCGAATTCGTTTTTCGCAATTTTCTTTTGTAATTTTCTGGCTTCTTCTTCATCGTATTGCTCCTGCGCTCTTTCTACCAAAGACACAACATCTCCCATTCCAAGAATACGATCGGCCATACGTGAAGGATAGAATACATCAATAGCATCCATTTTTTCACCAGTTCCAACAAACTTAATTGGTTTGTTTACTACTGATTTAATGGTTATTGCGGCTCCACCACGAGTATCTCCATCTAATTTTGTAAGAATAACCCCATCAAAATTCAATCTATCGTTAAAGGCTTTTGCAGTATTAACCGCATCCTGACCCGTCATTGCATCCACAACAAATAAAGTTTCTTGTGGTTGAATTGCTTTATGAACGTTAGCAATTTCGGTCATCATTTCTTCATCCACAGCCAAACGACCAGCAGTATCGACAATCACAACATTAAATCCATTTGCTTTAGCATAAGCAATTGCTTTAAGTGAAATGTCAACAGGGTTTTTATTTTCAGGCTCCGAATATACCTCTACGCCTATTTGATCTCCAACCACGTGCAACTGATTGATTGCTGCAGGACGGTAGATATCACAAGCAACCAAAAGTGGTTTTTTGTTCTTTTTAGTTTTAAGATAATTAGCAAGTTTTCCAGAGAAAGTAGTTTTACCAGATCCTTGTAAACCCGACATTAAAATCACAGTTGGATTTCCTGAAAGGTTTATTCCTGCTGCATCCCCACCCATTAATTCGGTCAATTCATCCTTAACCAATTTCACCAATAATTGTCCTGGCTCTAAAGTGGTCAATACGTTTTGTCCCATTGCTTTTTCTTTTACTTTGGTAGTAAAATCTTTAGCAATTTTAAAGTTAACATCGGCATCCAACAAAGCACGACGCACCTCTTTTAGAGTATCGGCAACGTTTACTTCGGTGATTTTTCCGTGTCCTTTTAGGATATGAAATGCTTTATCTAGTTTTTCGCTTAAATTATTGAACATAGAAATCTATTTTTTTGAATTGCAAATATAAGTTTTAGAATTCAGAATTTAGAATACCAAATTCAGAATTTGTTGTAAAATTCGATTTTACATTCTTTCGGGAACTTCAATTCCTAAAAGTTGAAATGCTAATTTTATGGTGTCGGATACTTTTTGAGACAATTGCACTCGAAATACTTTTTTAGTTTGATTTTCTTCACCAAGAATTGAAACTGTTTGGTAAAACGAATTGTATTCTTTAACTAATTCATAAGTATAATTAGCAACCAAAGCTGGACTATGATTACGTGCAGCATCTTGAATGACTTCTGGAAAAAGTGCAACTTGCTTTAAAAGTTCTTTTTCTTTAGGATGCAGGGTTTCCTCACCAGAGTTCTTAACCACATATTGGAAATCAAAATCTGCTTTACGCAAAATAGATTGAATTCGGGCGTAAGTATATTGAATGAATGGCCCAGTATTTCCAGCAAAATCTACAGATTCTTCTGGATTGAACATCATTGATTTTTTAGGATCTACTTTTAGCATATAATATTTCAATGCTCCAAGTCCGATTGTTTTATATAATTTGGCTTTTTCGGCATCCGAATAACCATCTAATTTTCCTAATTCTTCTGAAATAGTTTTTGCAGTTGTGGTCATTTCTTCCATCAAATCATCGGCATCCACCACAGTTCCTTCACGAGATTTCATTTTTCCGGAAGGCAATTCCACCATTCCGTAAGACAAATGATACAAATTGGTTGCCCAATCAAAACCTAATTTTTTCAAAATTAAGAACAATACTTTAAAGTGGTAATCTTGTTCGTTACCCACAGTGTAAACCATCCCGCCAACATCTGGAAAATCTTTAACTCGCTGAATTGCTGTTCCAATATCTTGCGTCATATAAACAGCAGTACCATCCGAACGAAGAACTATTTTTCTATCCAAGCCGTCTGGAGTCAAATCAATCCAAACAGAACCATCAAGATCTTTTTCGAAAATTCCTTTTTCCAAACCTAATTGAACGACTTCTTTTCCTAATAAATAGGTATTGGATTCGTAATAATAGGAATCAAAATTAACTCCTAAATTTTTATATGTTTGTTCAAAACCATCGTAGACCCATTGGTTCATGGTCTTCCAAAGTTGCATAACTTCTGGTTTTCCGGCTTCCCAATCGAGAAGCATTTGCTGCGCTTCAAGGATAATTGGCGCCTGTTTTTTTGCTTCTTCTTCGGTTTTTCCTTGTGCCATTAGAGTGGCAATTTCCAATTTATAAACTTTATCAAACTGTACGTAGAAATTTCCAACCAATTTATCTCCTTTCAAATCCGTACTTTCAGGAGTTTGTCCTTCACCATATTTCTGCCAAGCCAACATCGACTTACAAATGTGAATTCCTCTATCGTTGATGATTTGTGTTTTGTAAACTTTTTTACCAGAAGCCTTGATAATTTCGGCAACCGAATAACCCAAAAGATTATTTCGGACATGACCAAGATGCAAGGGTTTATTGGTGTTTGGCGAAGAATATTCTACCATAACAGCCTTATTTTCAGTCTGAGTGTCCTTTGCGGAAGCAGAAACAAAACCAAAAGTAGCATTATCTTTTATAGAATTGAAAAAATTAATATAATAACTATCTGAAATTACAATGTTTAAGAACCCTGCAACAACATTAAATTTTTCTACTTCTTTTACATTTTCTACTAAAAAGTTTCCAATTTTAGTTCCAATATCAACAGGATTTCCCTTAATCACTTTCAATAAAGGGAAAATTACTACTGTAATATCTCCTTCAAAATCTTTCCTAGTTGCCTGAAATTCAATTTTTTCGATTGTCGTATTGAATTGCTGTTGAATTGCTTCAAAAATGGCTGGAGATAAGATTTCTTGTAAAGTCATTGTAGTGATTTTTAAAGGTGCAAAGATAGAATTTTATTGGGAAAACTGCACCTTTCCTTCGAATCAAAAAAGACATAAAAAAAACTCGAAAGAAAATTTTCGAGTATTAAGTATATTTAGAGTTAATATTACCACTTAATAATAGCACTTGCCCAAGTGAAACCACTACCAAATGCGGCTAAAACTATGGTATCTCCTTCTTTTATTTTACCTAATTCCCATGCTTCGGTTAACGCAATAGGAATGGATGCGGCTGTGGTATTACCATATTTTTGAATATTATTAAATACCTGATGGTCTTCCAAACCAAATTTTTTCTGAATAAATTGGGAGATTCTTAAATTTGCTTGGTGCGGAATTAACATGTCAATATCCGAAATTTGCAGATTATTTGTTTGTAATGCTTCATTAATAACTTCCGTAAATCGAACCACTGCATTTTTAAATACAAACTGCCCATTCATGTGTGGAAAATAACTCTCATCTTCTGGGTTATTATCTGCCAAGATATCGGTAATCCATCTACCTCCCATTCCTGGTGCCAAAACGGCCAATTCTTTGGCATGCTCCCCTTCGGAATGTAAATGGGTGGAAAGTATTCCTTTGGTACTATTTTCTTCTCTACTTAAAATGGCTGCTCCTGCTCCATCTCCAAAGATTACAGAAACTCCACGACCTCTGTTAGTCATATCCAAACCTATCGATTGCACTTCGGAAGCAACCACAAGTATATTTTTGTACATACCCGTTTTAATAAATTGATCTGCTACAGACAAAGCATAAATAAACCCTGAACATTGGTTTCTTATATCTAAAGCACCAACGGTTTTCATACCAAGTTCGTGTTGCAAAGCAACTCCTGGACCTGGAAAATAGTAATCTGGGGAAATAGTTGCAAAAACTATAAAATCAATATCTTGATTATCAATACCCGATCGTCCAATGGCAATTTTGGCAGCCTTCACCCCCATAGAAGTTGTAGTATCCTCTCCTTTTATTATATGCCTTCTTTCTTTTATTCCAGTTCGTTCTTGAATCCATTCATCCGAAGTATCCATTATTTTTGAAAGATCGTCATTTGTGACAATGTTTTCGGGAACGAAATAACCTAATCCAATTATTTTGGTTTGATACATTATTTTAATTTTTAGCAAAATTGATGCTATAAAATTAATAAATATTCATCTTGAATTTACAAAACATTTACTCTAATAAAAAAGCAGTTACAATAATTAATTGTAACTGCTTTCATTAAGATTGAATTTATAAAAAACTATATGCTATATTAATTTAGATTTTAGTAACAATGAATTCACTTCTTCTATTTGCTTGGTGCTCTTCTTCGGTACATTTAACTCCATCAGCACATTTGTTAAGCAATTGCGATTCACCATAACCTTTGGCTGTTAATCTGTTTTGAGCGATTCCTTTTTTAATAAACCACTCCATGGTTGAAGATGCTCTGTTTTGAGAAAGTATTCTATTTTTTTCTGCAGATTGACGACTATCCGTATGAGAACGAATATCCACTTCCATTTGAGGGTATTGCTCTAAAACGTGTAAAATTTTAGACAATTCAATTTCTGCATCTGGTCGAATATTATATTTACCTAAATCAAAATGAATTAAAGTAATATTAAATTTTTTCATTAAATCATCTCCTTTTTTAATTATTTGGGATGGTTTTTCTAACGGAATTTCAACAAAACTTGCCTCATCCTCTTTGATTGTTATAGTTTTTGTTTGAGTTGGAACAAATTCTAGTTTTTCAACTTTTATATAAAAAACAGTTTTACAACCTTTTAATCCAAAATCAAATTTGCCGTCTTTATCGGAAATTACATCTTTTAGAGTTTTAAAATCCGAATCCAACAAAATAACTTTAGCGTCTGCTAGTGGCAATCCTGTTTCATTATCAGTAACTAATCCCGATAAATTTTGTTCACATTTAGTAATTAATTTTTGAATTTCTTTAAATTTATATATATCATCCCCACCTTTTCCACCTAATCGATTAGAAGTGAAATAGCCATATCGAGTTTTATCATTAATTAAAAATGCAAAATCATCATAAGAACTATTTACTGGTTCTCCAACGTTTACTACTTCACCAAAATTACTTTCTTTATCCATTTTGGAAACAAAAATATCTAAACCTCCAAGCCCTGGATGACCATCGGATGCAAAATATAATTCTCCATCTAGAGTTATCATTGGAAATGTTTCTCTTCCTTCTGTATTTATTTTGTTTCCAAGATTTACAGGAGCTCCGAAAGATCCATCGGCATTAATAGCTATTTTATATAAATCAGATTGACCTAATGTACCAGGCATATTAGATGCAAAATACAAGGTATGCTCATCGTCGCTTAAGCTAGGGTGAGCTACACTATAATTATTACTATTAAAAGGCAACTCTTTAACATTGATCCATTTGTTACCTTCTAAAGTTGCTTTATACAATTTAAGTAAAGTTGTTTTTTCTGAATCTTTACCTATTTTACCATTAATATAATTATTTCTTGTAAAATAAACAGTTTTCCCATCTTTTGTAAAAACAGGGGTTGACTCATTTACTCTTGAATTAAGTTTTATACTAAATTTTTCAGATTTAGTCAAAGAACCTTCAGCAATAATATCTGCTTGATATAAGTTTGTAAATCTTTCCCCAGTCCATGCATGACGCCTATTTGCGAAACTACCAGTATCTCTAGCGGAAGCAAAAATTACTTTATTATTATAAAATGAACTGCCATAATCTGAATACTTTGTATTTATCCCAGCATTTTCAACATTATATCTTCCTGAATTTTTTTTAATTCGTGCTAAGTAATCCTTTTGAGATACTGCTAATTTTGCTCTCAAATCAGTTCCTTTCAATTCATTAAATTTAGACATAATTTCATCTGCCTTAGCATAATCTTTAACTCCTTTTAATGAATGCGCATAACGATAATAATATTCTGGATCAATATTTTGGCTATAAGCGAATAATTCACCATACCATTTTGCTGCTTTAACTAAATTTGCTTTAAAATAATATGCATTACCTAACTTTTGCAATAAATCTTGCGATTTATATCCGCTAGCAACAACACGTTCGTAGGTTTTAATAGCATCTACGTAAGCAAATTTATCATAAGATTTATCTGCTTTTGCTTCTTTAACTTTTTGTGAATACATGCTTAATGAAGCAAAGCACACAATCAGTAAGAATATTTTTTTATAATTTCTCACAACTTTATTGTTTTTTAAAAATTTAAGAATATTTAATTTCATGATGTTGTCTTTTATTTAGAAAAATCTTGGTGATACTATCCTGCTTTGTTTATTAAACAATTCAAAACGTAAAAATATTTCATGAGATCCTGAGTTATAATGCGCTAATTTGGTAGTATCTAAATCATAGCCATAACCAATATAAAGTCCTTCATTAACTTGAAATCCAGCCATAAAACTTCCAGCAGCACTCCATCTCCATGCCGCTCCCAAAGTAAATTTATCATTAATTAAGAAATTTGCTGAAACATCTAATTGTAATGGTGCTCCTTGAACCATTTTACCAAGAAATGCAGGTTTAAATCTTAAATTTGGACTCAAATCAAAAACATGCCCTCCAATTAAATAAAAATTCATTTTTTCTTTATAAACAACATAGTCGTTATCACTATAGCGTTTCGTTTCAAAAAAATTAGGAACTGAAAGTCCTACATATGAATTATCTGAATGAAGGTAAACTCCAGCTCCAATGTTAGGCGAAAATTTATTAGTATAACTTTGCAATGAATTATCTGGATTATAAATATTCAGCTTATTAGAATCAAAACTAAATAAATCAGCAGATCCTTTAACTCCAAAAGATAATTTATAAGCTTCTGATGTTTTAATTGTATAGGATAAATCCATGGAAATATTATTTTCATCAGTTGGCCCAAGTCGGTCATTTACAAAAGACACGCCAACACCTAAATTTGTATTTTCTATTGGTGAATTAATAGAAACAGCATTAGTTACTGGAGCACCATCTAAGCCAACCCATTGGGTTCTATGTAATAAAAAGGCACTCATCGCACCTCGAGAACCAGCATATGCAGGATTGACATTAACAGTATTATACATGTACTGTGTATATTGTGCATCTTGCTGTGAATAACTCACTAAACCCACTAACATTAAGGCGAAAATATAAATTTTTGTTTTCATATTGTTTATTTTAAATCTGAGTAGTTTTTTATAACTACTCAGATATTTTAATAATTATCTTATAGCGTTAAATAAAGGAATCCTGTTTTAGTTAAACTATTACCTGTATAATCTTTATATTTTAGGATGTAATAGTAAGTTCCGTATGGTAAAGGCTCTGATTTGTTTATTGTAACTCTACCTTCAGAATAACCTCTAAATGCTCTAGTACTATTATCATAACCTTGAGTTTCGTATACTTTTACTCCCCAACGGTTATATATTTCAATTGAATTATCATTATAACAATCTAAACCTTTAATAAACAAATAATCATTATTTCCATCATTATTTGGAGTTACTGCATTAAAAACATCCACTTTACATGCTTTAATAGGTAATACAGTTCCATTATCTCCAGTAATACTAGTACTATCTGACAAGTCATTTACAATACCTCCTGTTGGTGAAGTTCCATAAACTGTAGCTTGATTAGTTACACTTTCATTAATTACATCTTGCGTAGTTATTGTATAAACTCCTGTAAAAGAAGTTGAATCAACTCCACCTATACCTAAAGAAATTGGACCTCCTGACATAACGACTCCTGGTAATGGATCATTAATTGTAATATTAGTTAATGGAACCAAACCTGTATTTGTAATTACAAATGTATAAATAATTTTTTCCCCTACTTGAGCAAATCCGTCATGATTTAAATCATCTAGATGTGCTGTTTTAATTAATGCAATACTTGCACAAGAAGAGTTATTAAATTCATTTATTACTACTGGTGCAGATGCTATAGAAGCACAAGACCCTGATGAAGCTGTTACTGTATAAGTTCCTGCAGGTGCAGTTACTGTATTACCAACTATGGTTACTCCTGTTGATGGATTTACAGCATAAGTATAAGTTGCATTATAATTAGTAATTGTGAAACTTCCTGTTGCAACACTACATGTTGGTTGGGTTACAACACTTAATGTTGGTGTAACTAACGTTGTTGGTTGCGCATTGATAAATGCTGGTGAAGATGCTTGTGAAGTACATGCCCCTAATGAAGCAGTTACTGTATAACTTCCTGCAGGTGCAGTTACTGTATTACCAACTATGGTTACTCCTGTTGATGGATTTACAGCATAAGTATAAGCTGCATTATAATTAATAATTGTGAAACTTCCTGTTGCAACACTACATGTTGGTTGGGTTACAACACTTAATGTTGGCGTAACCAACGTTGCTGGTTGTGCATTTATTACTACTGATGCAGATGCTATAGAAGTACATGACCCTGATGAAGCTGTTACTGTATAAGTTCCTGCTGGTGCAGTTACTGTAGTACCAACTATTACAACTCCTGTTGATGGAGTTACAGCATAAGTATAAGCAGCATTGTAATTAGTAATTGTGAAACTTCCTGTTGCAACACTACATGTTGGTTGGGTTACAACACTTAATAAAGGTATGTTTAGATTACAACAAACAGGTGCACTTAAAGTAATCACTTGTGCAGTACACCCTGGAATTGTAGCTGTTATAGTTACATTGGTTTCTACTGGAATATTTATAATTTCTGTTGGAGTTACTGTTCCTGCTGAGGCTGTAATTGTTGCAACACTCGGATTGGTTACCGAAACATTATAAGTAAAACTTGTACAACTTCCAACACTATAACTTACGGCAGTTAAAGCACAAGGCGTTGTACAGTCGGTTGGACTAGATACTGTAACCGAATTAGTACAACTAGCGCTAGTAGCTGTGATGGTTACTGCTGTTCCTAAAGGAATTCCAGTTACAGAGTTTCCTGAAACAATTCCTGAAGTAGAACTAATTATAGCTCCTGAACTTGCTGTAACTGATACACTATACATTCCTGTTCCTGAACAAACTCCATTTCCAGCACTTATTGTTGGTGGAGTACATCCTATTGGTGGATTTACACAACTTGATGGTGATAAAACTGTTGTTTGAGTGCTTTCGCATCCATTTATTGAAGTTGATGTCAATACTAAATTGATTCCTATAGCAATTCCGCTTACGGTATTTCCGGATACTGTTCCCGCTGATGCAGTAACATTTCCATTACTATTGAAGCTTACTTGATAAGTTGCTCCATTACATACCGCTCCTGAAACTGTTAAGTTTGGTGTGGTACAAGTTGGTGGTGTAATAATTAAACTCGTTTGTGAATAATCATTTGTATTACTCTCATTACCTTGAAGATTTCCAACAGAAACATATCCAATATTACTTGTAATTAAATCCAAATCACTTACAGTATTCCCTCTAATAGTAAGCAAAACATATCCAATATCAAAGGAGTCAAAACTTCCTAAAGTGTTTTTCAATATTATAGTATTTCCTGAACCAGGAGTCAAACTAAACTGTGTCCATCGCGAATCTCCTCCTGTTGCTATTCCAATAATTTCAGAATTCGGTCCAACAGATATTGTAACCATTAAGGAATTAGCTTCAATTGTACTATTACCATAGTTACCAACATTTGCACTAAGAATTCCTGTACCACCTTGGATTACACTTATTGGATCTATAATGATTCCAATTCCAGGATCTGCATATTGAGAATACCCATTAAGAGAACATATAAACATGGTAAAAACCAATAATAATTTATATATAGTATTCATAAACTTATAATTTTTCGTTGTCATTCTTTCGGTAATATTTTCAAATAATTTCATATTATTGAGCTTTAACTAATACAGTATATGCATTGTTATCATTTACACTATCAGAACCTGAACCAGTTACAATTGTAGCTGTAATAGGTTGCCAAGTCTGATTTGGAACATTTATTTTTCTCGAAATTTTAAATCCTACACTTGAAAATGTACTTGCATCAATAACAATATTTGGTTTCAATGTTACTGTAATAAATAATGAATTTTCAGTTATTATCCAATCATTATTATTAACTATTGTACCTCCACCAACATCTGATGTAGTTGCTGTAGGATTATAAGTGATTGTAAATGCCTGTTGTTTAGGAATCTTAAAGACAATTTGTCCTACTGATGCACTAGATTCAATTTCAGAAATATTAACTACAAAATCCCTAGTAACTCCTGGTGTTAAAAATACAACATTATCAATATCTATAGTAGGAGTGAAATCTGTTGTAAATACCACTACATAACTTGTTACAGTATCACAATTTGCTGGGCTCACTGGTACTCCTGTTACTGGATTTACCTCACATATCGTATAAGTAATTGGGTAACTTCCAGATGGGGTATTAGGTGCTACAGTTACTATTCCTGTATTAGTGTTAAATATCAATCCCGCTGGAACACTAACTGGAGTAATTGCTACATTTCCACCTGTTCCAAGTGTTACTGGGTGACCATTTAAAGTATCATTATTTGTTAATGACATAGTATTGCCTCCAATATGACCATTTATAGCTGGGGTAGTTTCCGCTACTGCATCGATAGTATTTGATACTACAATCGTATCCGTTACACTGTCGCAATTCGCTGGGCTTACTGCTATTCCTGTTACTGGATTTACCTCACATATTGTATAGGTAATTGGGTAACTTCCAGATGGGGTGTTTGGTGCTAATGTTACTACTCCGGTTGCATCTATACTTAATGGTCCTGTTGTTACAGGAGTCACATCGGTGTTGCTCGCTGTTACTGGAACTCCATTCAAGGTATCGTTTGTTGTTACATTACCAACGGTGGTTGGTACTGTTGTTCCTGGAGTTTGGCTTGGGAAGGTATCCGCTACAGCATCAATGGTACTTGCTACCACAACGGTAATAGTAACACTGTCGCAATTCGCTGGGCTTACTGCTATTCCTGTTACTGGATTTACCTCACATATTGTATAGGTAATTGGGTAACTTCCAGATGGGGTGTTTGGTGCTAATGTGCATATTCCGGTGATATTGACCACCCAATTCCAATTTAAAGTGACCACCTGATTCCAATTCAAAATGACCACCTGATTCCGGAGTAAAATGTCCACCCCAATTTTTCATAAAAAACTACTTTTTTCATCTGTTAATTATTCAAATAT
>CANGCT010000064.1 GCA_947452415.1 Flavobacteriaceae bacterium | reverse complement strand
GTAGCATCTAAATTTGTTGGCGATCAATATTTGAATAACATCGAATTAAAAGATGCCAAACTGCCTAATTATTTTGTAAATGATTTGAATGTATCCTATCAAATTTATCCAAAATCAATCTTTAAATCGATAGTTTTCAATGGATTGTGTAACAATATTATGAGTAAAAAATACAGTTCTAATGGGTATATGTATGACATCTATCCGTATTATTACCCACAAGCAGGAAGAAATTTCTTATTAGGTATGACTTTGAAATTCTAGTTAATTTTAAATTAATTTCAATAAAAAAGCAGTTTTTGTAAACCAAAAACTGCTTTTTCTTTACAAGAATAATTTAATATTTATTCAATTACCAGTTTTTGGGTTACTTTTTCAATACCTCTTTCAACGGTAATAATGTACAATCCTTTTGTGAATTTTGACACATTAAGTTCGAGTTCATTGGTAGTCATTTCGGTAGTTAGTACCTCTTTGCTATTAAAATCAAATAATTTTACAATTACTTTTTCTTTTATCGAATTTTCTAAAGCAGTAATTTCCTCTTTCATTATACCCAACTCTGCATCAGAAACCTCTCTGTTAAGGTATTTAGTAACAACTTTTAGATACGGAATATCAAAATCTTCTTTGGCGATTACAACAAAATCTTTTGCTTTATTAGGAGAAATTTTAATTTCATAACTATTATTTGTTTGCGACATTTTGTTCGCAACTCCCATTAAGCTCATATAGGTTACAAAGTTACCGCTAGAAACATTACAAGGGTAGTTTGCTTTTACACTCACCACTATTGGGGAACTATAAAATTTACCATAAATATCACCCGAATAGAGGGTTTGACCAGAAGAGCTATTGTATGCCACAGGAGTAATTAGTTGCTGAATATAAGCATTGCCTAATTGAAGCGATATGTCAAAATTTATTGGTTTCAAACTATTGGCAGTACTAACAATTGTCTTACTTTGAAAACCACAAGTATTTGAATTTTGCGGATTTATACAATAGCGTAAAAAATTAGTATCTGTAACATAGCTAATGGGTGCAACGATGCCACTTGTTGTAGCAATAACATTAATAGTTTTTGTTCTTACTACTTTTTGATTACAACCGTTAGAAATAGTTGCAATTAGTGTTACCGATCCATTTTGATAACCCCTAACTGTTGCTTGCGTATTGTTAGATGATAAAATAGTTCCCATTTGCGGATTGGATAATGACCAGCTTGTTGTTAATCCAACTTCTAAACTTGAAAGTGAATATGTGGCTTGAATGGATGTAGGACATATAGAATCTGGACCACTTAAGGAGGAATTACTGGTAAAAGGAGTAAAACTTGTTGTACAAGTCAATTGTGATAAACCATTACCATTTAATATGGGTGTAACATTTACGCTTGATGGCAAAACATTTCCGTTAGCAGAAGTTAATGTAATTGAATTAGTAGGTGTTGAAAAACTTGCTGGCGCAGGACTACCATTATACAACCAACCATTATTTGCACCTAAATTCCAGTTGTAAGTTGTAGAACAAGAAGTTGAATTAGATGCACTTACAGTAAATGTTTGAGTTTTTGGAGTACCGCAAGTAAAAGTTAAAGATGATGGAGATATTGTAAAAGTTGGAATAAATCTGTTTATCGTAATTGATTTTTCATTACCTTCAAAAAATGCACTGCTACAATCACTTTTTGCAACATATTTAATCGTATTGCCATTGCCAGTATTAGCCGTTGGAGTAATAGTTATATTACCTGATGCTGTAATCCAAGTAGTTCCGTTTGAAAGAGTTGAATTAAGAGACCAGCCTGATGGTATTAAATATTTATAGGTATTAATTGTACCAAATGGATTTTGATAGCTATCCCAATATTGCTCTCCTGAAATGTTTAATTGAACTGGGGTTGTTTGGCAAATAGGAAAAGTAAGAGAAATAGGTACACTACCACTTTGTTTGTAACCTCCAAATAAACTTTTTATTTTAGTAAATGCAACAACATAAGAGCCACCCTGACCATAATTAAAAGTAAATACTTTAGGACTTGTTGTTTCAAGAAATATACCTTTAAAAGAAATTGATGATGAACTACCCGTAGGATATTGCGTTATCGTAGCCCCAATTGAGGAACTCATAGAATTGAAACTTGCTGGCAAATTAACCGAAAATGTATATTCCTGACCTGGGCAAAGTTCGGTATCAGCTGTTGGAATAATATTTTGTGCATTTGCAAATGTTGTAGCAATTAATGCTAAAATGTATAGTATTTTTTTCATTATTTTTGTTTTAATTTTTTTCTAAATGAATTTGAAAGCCAATTGCTACTTGAAAACCATTTCTAGCGTATGAATTAATATTTGGATTATCCATTTTATCAGTAGAAGTTTTGTAACCAACTAATAACTCAATACCAACCGATGAATTAAAAAATAGTTCAGGGCCTATAAAAAAAGAAGCCATATTTGATTTACCTTTTTCTTGCGGTATATAATTACCATTATTTATACTACCTAATTGATAACTAGCTTCAGCAAGAATATTATAAGGCATATCTTTTTTTAAAAAGTAATATCTCGCAAATGGGCCGATTGAAAAGCTATGTGATTTTGAAGAACCTCCACCAAAACTACCAGTTATAGTTATCGCATCCGATTTCTCACTGGTGAATGATGCACCTAGTCCTACAACTAATTTATCAATAATAAAGTAGCCTACTTTTGGACTGAATTCAACTTCTTTTATGGTTCTCTGAATTTCATTACTTTCTCCATTACCTTGAAAAACAAATGTTTCATTTTGTTTATAAGAGTTAAAAGAACCAGATCCTCCAACAAGCCAAGTTTTTTTATCTAACTGAGCATAAGAGTTAATCGTTAACAATAGAATTAATGATATTAATAATTTAATGGTTTTCATAATGTTTAGGTTTAATTGTAATTAAAATGTTGTTTTTTTCATATTTTTGTGGTGTTAATTAAACTTTTGTGAGAGACTGTTTCTTTAACCTTGAAAAGCTGTCTGCCTTGCAGATGGCTTTTTCTTTTAGGGAGGTATTTATTTTTTCATATTTAATTATTTAGGTTAATAAAAAGTGGTACTGTTTTTTTACTTGATTATCCAATTTAATTTGTAAGTTTTAGTTTATAGGCTTGTAGGAGAGCAATTATTTCAATTTTTCTTATATAAATTTATGTACATATTGGTTATTTGCTTAGTAAAAAAAGAAGGTATTTAGTAAATTAGTACTAGAGGATATTTTATAACAAAAAAACATGTAATTTTACACACCCAATTCTACCGTAATAAATTATTGTTTAATTATAAAAGAATAAGTTATGACAATTGGAAAAAAAATTAGAAGTTTAAGACTAGAAAAAGGATATTCACAAGAGTATTTGGCAGAGGTTTTAGAAGTTTCACAAAAAACCTATTCTAATATAGAAAATGATAAATCACCCATAAAAATAGATGCTTTAATAAAAATAGCAGAAGAATTTAAAATTGATTTCTTATTTGAAGGGGTTGTTATTAATCACATTTCAAAATAGAATTTCAATCGATTGTGCAACAATATTATGAGTAAAAAATACAGTTCTAATGGGTATATGTATGACATCTATCCGTATTATTACCCACAAGCGGGAAGAAATTTCTTAGTAGGTATGACTTTGAAATTTTAATTAATTTTTTAAAAAAAAGAGTCCATTTCACTAATTGTGAAATAGACTCTTTGTTATTAAAGTTTTAGATTGTTTTTTGAATTAAAACAACGTATCCAAGCTGTTGATGATTAATTTAATTCAGATACAAAGTTTCTAAGCTCCCTACAATTGATTTCTAATCAGACACTCGATTTCTGAACTGTCACGGATTGATTTCTGGTCGGACAACCGATTTTCTAACAACCGACGATTGTTTTCCACTCAGATCCCAAAAAGCATTATCTATTTTCATAATTTTTATTCCAAAACTTCCACTAAAAACAAATTTCTGTTTACTTTTGTTTTTCGTAAATTTTATTAAAATCTAAATAGTAGTATATGAGAGTTGCTGTGGTTGGCGCTACCGGAATGGTTGGCGAAGTAATGCTTCAAGTTTTGGCAGAACGAAATTTTCCTGTTACCGAGTTAATTCCGGTGGCATCGGAGAAATCGGTTGGGAAAGAAATCGAATTTAAAGGGAAAAAATATAAAGTGGTAGGCTTGCAAACCGCTGTAGATATGAAAGCAGATATTGCTTTATTTTCTGCAGGTGGTGAAACCTCTTTGGTTTGGGCTCCTAAATTTGCGGAAGCAGGAACCACAGTTATCGATAACTCTTCCGCTTGGCGAATGGATCCTACTAAAAAATTAATCGTTCCCGAAATCAACGCTTCCCAGTTAACCAAAGACGATAAAATCATTGCAAATCCTAATTGCTCTACCATTCAAATGGTTTTAGTTTTGGCACCTTTGCATGCCAAATATAAAATCAAACGCGTTATTGTTTCTACCTACCAATCCATCACTGGAACGGGAGTAAAAGCAGTGCAACAACTAGAAAACGAATATGCGGGAGTGCAAGGTGAAATGGCTTATAAATATCCAATTCACCGCAATGCCATTCCGCAATGCGATAGTTTTGAAGAAAATGGCTACACTAAAGAAGAGATGAAATTGGTTAAAGAAACCAAGAAAATACTTAGCGATAATTCTATTGCCGTTACAGCAACTGCGGTTCGTGTGCCAATAGTGGGCGGACATAGTGAAGCGGTGAATATTGAATTTGAAAATGATTTTGATGTGAGTGAAATCCGTTCAATCCTGCACCATACCGATGGCGTGGTGGTACAAGATAATAACGATACTTACACCTACCCTATGCCTTTATTTACACAAGGAAAAGACGATGTTTTTGTAGGAAGAATTCGTCGCGACGAAAGCCAAGCCAATTCCCTAAACATGTGGATTGTTGCCGATAATTTAAGAAAAGGCGCGGCAACCAATACCATTCAAATTGCTGAATATTTAGTGGCGCATAAACTGGTGTAAACTATACATTTTACTAATTCAAACCCTTGAAATTAACTATATTGTTTGTTAATTTCAAGGGTTTTTCTTTTTAGGTTCATTACTTTTGTCGGGATGATTAAAAAGAACTCTTTACTAAGTTTTGTGTTTGGTTTGGCAGTATTGTTCGCAATAGTGCTACAGTCCACGCACTCCTTTATCCACCTAGAAAAAGAACTTACCCAAAAGCAGTGCCTCCACCATTACGCTAAAAATCAAAACCAATTTACGCATGCGCACCACAATTTAGATCGTTGTTTTGTTTGCGAATTTGCTTTTAGCACTTCTGTTAAATCCGATAGTTTTTCGTTATCCTTTAAGAAAGAACTAATCCCGGTTTCGTATTCTTATTTCTATTCTAAAAAAATCACCCATTTGTTTCGAGGCAGTCTTTTTGCACTTCGAGCACCACCAAATTTTATTGTTTAAACCATTTTTTATTCGATCTATTTCGGACACAATTCGTATTTAACAATAAAATAATTTTAACATGAAATCATTTTTTATTGCACTATTTTTAGTGTTTTCAGTGTTTGCTACAGCGCAAAACAAAGTATGTGGCACCATTACCAATAAACAAAACGAACCCATTCCGGGCACTACCATCGCTATTCCCGAACTGCACAAAGAAACTATTTCCGATGAAAACGGAAAGTATGTTTTTAATAATTTACCCAATGGAAAATTCAAAATGGTGTTTTCCTACATAGGATTTGCAAGCCAAACTAAAGAAATCATTTCTAATTTGAAAGAGCAAAAAATAGACATCTTTTTAGAAGAATCCATGCACCAAATGGAAGAAGTAATCGTTTCGACGGCATTCAATAAAGTGCAATCGCAAAACGTGATGAAAGTAGAACACCAATCGATGAAGTCGCTTTCGCAAAAAGGAACTTCTACTTTAATAGAAGGTTTGGCAACTATACCAGGCGTTTCGCAAGTTTCTACGGGAACTTCTATTGGCAAACCCGTAATTCGCGGGTTGAGTGGTAGCCGAGTTTTGGTATATTCGCAAGGAGTTCGATTGGAAAACCAACAATTTGGCGAAGAGCACGGTCTTGGCTTGAACGATGCCGGAATAGAAAGCGTGGAGGTGATTAAAGGGCCAGCTTCGTTATTGTATGGCTCCGATGCTCTTGGGGGTGTTTTGTATTTTAACCCTGAAAAATTTGCGTCTACCAATACCGTGGATGCTAATTTTAGTCAGAAAGTATTCTCCAACACCAACGGAAGTAATTCTTCCATAGGGGTGAAAAAATCTTCGGATAATTTCAAATTTTTAGCACGCGGAAGTTATAATTCCCATGCCGATTATATGATTCCAAGCGGAACCAGAGTCACTAACACTCGTTACAACGAATCGGATTTTAAAACTGCTTTGGGATATTATAATGCAAAATTCACTTCTACGTTGCGCTACAATTTCAATAAATTAGATTTAGGAATTCCCGAAAATGGCATAGCAGAACAAACCTCTGCCAAGAAAACCACCTATCCAAAGCAAGCCGTTTTTGCAACTATTGTAAGTTTAAACAATACTTTTTTCTTAAAAAATTCTAAAATCGATGCCGATTTAGGTTATATTTCTAACGATAGAAGTGAGTTTGTAGATAGTGATGTGGCCAATTTGCACATGAAATTGAAAACCTACAATTATAATGTAAAGTATTGTCTGCCAAAATTTGGAAAATTAGAATCGATTATAGGCACACAAGGAATGCACCAAACCAATACCAATTCTGGGGAAGAATATTTAATTCCGGATGCAACAACAAATGATTTTGGTGTTTTTGGAACTGCCAATTACGAATGGAACAAGAATGTGCTGCAAGTGGGAATTCGTTATGACACTAGAAATGTAACGGCCATCGAACACGGAATTGCCGGTAATGAAGGCTATTTTCAAGCGGTAGACAAGAAGTTTCAGAGTTTTAATTCGTCGTTAGGATTCAAAACCAATCTTAAAAAAGATATCATTTTGCGATTGAATTTAGCTTCCGGATTTAGAGCTCCCAACTTGGCAGAATTGACTTCCAATGGAGTTCACGAAGGAAGTAATCGCTACGAAATTGGGAATGTGAATTTGCAAAACGAACAAAATTTTCAAACTGATTTGAATTTGGAATACAGAAATCCGCATTTTGAATTATTCGTAAATGGTTTTTACAACCACATTACTAATTATATTTTTATTGCTCCAAATGGTACTCAAATAAATGGTTTGGATACTTACGATTATGCTCAAGCAAATGCCAATTTATATGGCGGGGAAGCCGGAATTCATTTCCATCCGCATCCTTTAGATTGGTTGCACATTACGAGCAGTTTTGAAAGTGTAACGGGGGAAAATCAAAGTGGCGCTAATTTGCCATTAATACCTGCTAACAAGTGGAGTAATTCTATTAAAACCGAATTCCAATCGACTAAATATTTAAAAGATAGTTTTGTTGTTTTGAATATGGAACATACTTTAAATCAAAATAGCCCAGGTCCATTTGAAACCAAATCCAACGATTACACCTTGCTGAATTTAGGTTTTGGGGGAAAAGTTACGTTAGGAAAAATGGCTTTTGACGTTAATTTGAATGCCAATAATCTATTAAATAAGACCTATATTTCGCATTTATCCCGACTAAAAAATGATGGAATCCCTAATATTGGAAGGAATTTAGTTTTAGGAATTAATTTTGTAATTTAAATTGTAGCCTCGCGAAACAATTAGATTTCAAATATTTTGAAAAAAAATAATTGGGTAGTTTGAAAAATTATTTATAAATTTACTCTATACTAATCTTTAAACCAACTGCTTATGAATTCCATGTTTACGAAAATCGTTAGAAGAATATTGGGAGGTATTCTTGTTTTGTTCGGATTGAATATTTTGTTGCCACAGCCCTTTATTCCGTTACCAGTTCCTCCAGAAAAAGCCGCTGCTTTTTTAGCTTCTTTGGTAGCAACAGGATATATTTTGAAAACTGTAGCACTATTAGAAATACTAATAGGTGTGTTGCTATTGGCGAAAAAATGGGTAGCATTTGCACTGCTATCGTTAGCTCCAATATCTATTAATATAGTGTTGTTTCACTTGTTTTTAGATGCTTCTGGAATAGCAGGTGCACTAGTAGTTGCAACCCTAAACGGAATCCTAATTTATAAAAATTGGAGTTCTTACAAAAGCTTATTTCTATAAAATTAATTGCAATGTTTTAGGATTGAGTATTGTTAATACTTCTATATGCCATAGTTAAATAATAATTTTTTTGAAGCAAAATTTTCATCAAGTTTAAAGCTTATTCAAATTTTTTAATTTCAAATTTTTCTCCATCGAAAACACCATAGGTGAAATAGCCTATCCAATCGCCTAGATTAACGTACTCGGAGGTGTCGCCAATTTTAACAATCATCGGAAGGTGACGGTGACCAAAAACAAAATAATTGTAGTGTTTGGTTTCTAATTTTCGTTTGGTGTATTGAATCAACCATTCATTCTCTTCTCCTAAAAAAACGACGTCTTCGGCGCCTGAAATTAATTTATTTTTTACCGAAAGATGTTGGGCCAATCGCATGCCAATATCGGGGTGCAACCAACGGTAAAGCCATTTTGAGAATGGATGCACAAAAACTTTCTTCATACGTTTATAGCCTTTATCGCCAGGACCTTTGCCATCGCCATGTCCTATCAAAAAGGTTTTTTCATTGAACGTAAATTCTTTATTATCGTGATATACTGGAATATTTAATTCTTTTTGGAAATAGTCGTTCATCCACAAATCGTGGTTGCCAACGAAGAAGTAAATTGGGATGCCACTATCTCTAATTTCTGCTAATTTACCTAGTACCCTCACAAATCCTTTAGGTACCACTGTTTTATATTCAAACCAAAAATC
This sequence comes from Flavobacteriaceae bacterium, assembly GCA_947452415.1. Classification (GTDB taxonomy): domain Bacteria; phylum Bacteroidota; class Bacteroidia; order Flavobacteriales; family Flavobacteriaceae; genus Flavobacterium. The sequence continues at coordinate 7,516 of CANGCT010000064.1, read as the reverse complement.
GAACAAATCACCTAACAGAAATAGGGCTTCAGCATCTTTTTTGACCTCATCGAGCCAAGCAACAAACTTTTGTTCGCGAGGAAAACTTGCTTCTGGTGTTGGGGCACCAAAATGCTGGTCGGAGGCGAAGTAAATTTTTTTGTTAGACATTGGGTAAATGTAAGAAATTACAAATTATCAGAAGCATACCATTCGGCAAAAGAGCTTTCGGTTTCTTGTAATTTTAAAGAATGTAAAAGAATATCTTTTGGTAATCTATCACTAATTTTCTTAGCAAAATCAATCACCATGTTTTCACTTGTAGGCTGGTAATCCACTAAAATAACGTGATGACCACGTTTTTTTAATTCTTCGGCTAATTCTACGTGAGGGGTATTTTTATTAAAAACAGAAGCATGATCAAAAAAATCGACAATTTCTTCTCGAACAATTTTCTTTAAATCGGAGAAATCTATTACCATCCCAAACTTTACATTAGATTGATCCAAAATTGGTCTACCAATTACGGTTACTGAAAGTTTATAGCTGTGACCGTGAACGTTTTTGCATTTTCCATCGTAGCCATAAAGTGCATGGCCAGTTTCAAAAGAAAACTGCTTGGTAATTCTGATTTTACTCATGGAGAAATTATTTGCTTGCAAATTTAGTGAAATTTACTCGTTATCTTTTCTGTTTTTAGCCCTATAATACATCCAATAGGCAATTCCTACTAAAATCAAGAAAGGCAAGAAGTTTCCTATTACAATTCCTATCTGGTAAGAAGGGTCTGGCGCATGTTTCACCTTGTCGGTAATATTCACTTGTAGGATTATTGATAATAAGGCCATTGTTTGAATTTAAATTAAACTATTACAATAAATAGTTCTTACAAATCTACAAAAAAATAAGGTCAACAATGTAGTGACCTTATTTATTATGTAATTATGCTATTTATTGATTTAGCTCAAACGATTGATTTTCATTGGCTACAGAGGCTCTTGCATTTAGTACTTTATTATCGTTTCCTACCATAAATGCCGCAAAACTTATATTTGCCGAATTGGTAATATTTGCAGGTATTGGAATAGAAAAGCTTTTAGTAATAGAACTTCCGTTAGTTGTTCCAAAAACCGCATCACCCAATATGTTCGTTATAGAAGTTCGTAACACGTGGTTATGCTCAAAATTTATTATTGGATTTACTCCATTAAAATAATTAGTGTAATTGCGTTGTTCGTAATTTAATTTATCTTCCAATAAATAAACTACCAATTTTAAATCGGTATAATTTTGTATAAACTTCATTTGCACATCCAAATGTATTGTTCCATTAGCTACTGTAGAAGATAATGCTAAACCTAAAGTAGTATTGTTTCCAGTTAAATCTATCGCTTGTTGAATATTTGTTGGCTCAGGATAGGTCCAAACAGTCATTCGATTTAATCTAGATATTGGTAATGAAAGGGCGCTATTTGGTAAGATTAAATCTTTTAATGGTGCAATTCCGTCAAAATTATAAGGATCGTTACCATTATGTATTGCAACTGTTACCGCTTTATCTGTTTGAAGTTTTACTTGCTCTACCGCATAAGCAACTCTGACACAATTTCCGCACCAAGTACCGGTGTAGTCTTCAATTAAAACATGTTTTTTAAAATTACCAGGGATAGCTGGTGCAGACGGATTTTGGTCTGGCTTGTTCTCAACAACTACAGTGTCCGCACAAGAGTAAAACAAAAAAGAAACTAATAATAAACTAAATAAGTAAACTTTTTTCATAGTAAATAAATATTAATTCTAACCTAATACAAATTAACTAAATATATTTTAATCGTATCCTTTTTATTCATTTATTTGTATAACAAATTGAATTTTTATGAAAAACTTACAGCTTTTATTGCTTTTTGTAGGAATGCACTGCTTTTCTCAAAAGAATTTGCCCGATTTAAGTCTTTCAACTTTAGACGGTAAGAAGGTATCATTAAAAAATGATTTTTCTGAAAAAGATAAATTATATGTTTTTTCCTTTTGGGCTAGTTGGTGTGGGCCTTGCATCAATGAATTGGATGAAATGAACGAAGTACAAGCAGAATGGAAAAAATCAATAAACTTTGAAGTTATTGCTGTGGCTACGGATGATTCTAGAACCCAAAAAAGAGTGAAACCATTAGTAAATGGCAAAGAATGGGAATACACTATTTTATTAGATACCAATCAAGATTTTAAAAGAGCACTTTCTATTGTAAATATTCCATATACAATTGTGGTAAAAAACAATAAGATTGTACACATTCAGAATGGCTATGTGCCTGGTAACGAAATAGATTTATATAAAAAATTGAAGTCTTTATAAAAATATGAGATTATTCCAATTACTATTGATAATAGCCCCTTTTACAGTTTTATCTCAAGAAAAAGCTAGTTTTTTTGGAGGATTTGAATCCAATTCGCAATGGTATCTTAACGATAAAGGACTGAAAGATGAATTCAACAATTCAACAACTCATCCAGAAAATCCTTTGCGTTCTAATAGTTTCCTTTTTTTAAATTATAAATACAAAAATTGGACTGCTGGGATTCAAGGTGAAGCCTATGAAAAAGATGCTTTGTACAGCATGAATCCAAAATATGTGGGAACCAATGTTGCTACTTATTTTGTTCAATATAAAACCGAAAAAATAGATCTTACTGCAGGCTATTTCTACGAACAATTTGGTAGTGGTTTACTATATCGCAGCTGGGAAGACAGAGCCCTAGGTATCAACAACGCTTTGCGTGGTGGAAGGGTGATTTTTAAACCTACTAAATACCTAACATTTAAATCTATATATGGTAAACAACGAACTGGTTTTGATGTGGCAAATAGCAAGATTTATGGAATAGATGCCGAAGTAACACTTTCGGATTTATTGAAATACAAAACCACCAATGTTTCTTTAGGTTTTACTTATGTAGGAAGAGATGAAAAAACGGATATTGTAAACCCTAAATTCAATAATTTAACCAATGGCTTTGCAGGAAGATTGAGTCTTTCGCACAATTCTTTTTATCTTTCTACCGAATACGATTACAAATCGAAAGATGCTATAGTTCAAGTTACCGATCAAATTGACAACAACTTGATTAAACCCGGAAGTGCCATTTTGCTTAACCTTGGATATTCTAAAAAAGGATTTGGTGTAGATGGAACTTTTAGACGATTAGAAAACATGAGTTTCTTTTCAGAACGAGGCGCTAAAGGTAATTCCTATAACGACCGAATTATGAATTTTATTCCTAGTTTGACTAAACAAAACCATTATAATTTAGCCAACATTTATGTGTATCAAGCACAACCGAATGTTATTCTTGCCGATAAAGACTTGGTAAAAGCAGGAGAAATTGGCGGACAATTTGACGTTTTTTATGATGTGAAAAAGGGCTCTTCTCTTGGAGGTAAAAACGGATTGAAATTGGCTTTCAATTTTTCTAATTGGAATGCATTGGGTGGTACTTTTTACATTTACAATCCACAAGATTATAAAACTGATTTTCTAGGTTTTGGGAAAAGATATTTTACCGATTATAATTTTGAAGTAACTAAAAAATGGAATTCCAAATGGCAATCTATATTTAGTTATGTCAACCAATATTATAATAAGAAAATGATTCAAGAAACTTCTGGCGAGGTCAATACTAATATTTTAGCAGCAGAAGCAACCTATAAATTCACTGCATCCCGTTCTATTCGAGTAGTTGGAGAGCATTTATGGGCAGACCATGACAAGAAAAATTGGGCTAGTGCAACTGCCGAATTGAATTTTAATTCTAAATTGTCCTTTTACCTATCCGATATGTATAACTATGGTAATGATGTAGATTATTTACGCAATCACTATTATAGTGCTGGAGGTTCTTACAGATGGAAAGCCACTAGAATAGCATTAAACTACGGAAGACAAAGAGGTGGCTTAGTATGTGTAGGTGGTGTATGTAGATACGTTCCTGAAAGTTCTGGATTGTCTTTATCTTTAAATACTTCTTTTTAAACGAATAATAACTATAAGGTGTGCTTAGAGTAAGTTAAAACTATGCACTAATAGTATGTCTAAATAATAACTATCATAGTGTTAATTAACTTCACTCATAAACTCTTCTGCTTTTTCTACCATATTGTAACTTCCACAGAAAAAAGGAACCCTTTGATGTAGCTCGGTTGGTTCAATCTCCATAATTCGATTATAGCCATCGCTAGCTTTTCCGCCTGCTTGTTCGGCTATAAAAGCCATAGGATTACATTCATATAATAAACGTAGTTTCCCTTTGGGTGCTTTAGAACTCGTCGGATAAATGTAAATTCCTCCTTTAATCATGTTTCTATGAATATCCGAAACTAAACTACCAATATACCTTGATGTGTAAGGTCTGTCGCCTTCTTCTAATTGGCAATATTTCAAATAATTTTTTACCCCTTGAGGAAAATGCACGTAGTTACCTTCGTTAATTGAATAAATAGTACCGTCTTTAGAAAACTGCATGTTAGGGTGCGAAAGGTAGAAAGTTCCAATTGCTGGATTTAATGTAAATCCGTTTACACCATGCCCAGTTGTATAAACCAACATAGTAGAAGTACCATAAATAACATATCCCGCTGCAACTTGATTAATTCCTTTTTGTAAAAAATCTTCCGAGCTAACAGGAGTTCCCACTGGAGTAACCCTTCTAAAAACTGAAAATATAGTTCCTACTGAAACATTTACATCAATATTGGAAGACCCATCCAATGGATCCATTAATACAACATATTTATTATTGTGGCTTTTGTCACTTCCTGCAACGGTAATGAATTCGTCATTTTCTTCAGAAGCAATTCCGCATACAATTTCGCGATTAATTAATGTCTGAATGAAAACTTCATTGGCATAAACATCTAATTTTTGTTGGTCTTCGCCTTGAATATTTTGTTCGCCTGCTGCTCCAACAATGTCTACTAATCCCGCTTTGTTTACTTTGTAGTTTACCACTTTGGCCGCTAGCCGAATGGAATTAATAATTCGGGATAATTCTCCAGATGAATACTGAAAGGCATTCTGATTTTCAATAATAAATTCTCCTAAAGTAGTGTTTTTTGTTTCCATTGCGCAATCGAGGTAGTTAGACGACAAATGTAACTTTTTTTCTATTTATAATACAAGAAAATTGCCTATTATAAGTGCCTATTTTATAAATATTTTTTATCTTTGAGATAATCAAATTCAAAAAATATGAAATCAAAAACAACATTAATTCTATTACTATTAACCTTTTTAGTGTTTTCAAAAGCTTCTGCTCAAATAAATTTAGGGGAAAGAGCTCTAGGAGCATTACAAAATGGCATGGCTGCCTATACCTTTAGTGATGACGATGCCGCAAATTTGTCTAAAGAAGCAGTACGAAAATTAGATTCTACAAACGTAGTTGCAGGTCCAAAAGATGGATATACACTAAGATTAAATCGATTTTTTGGAAAACACAGCACTGAAAATGGCTTGAAATTAAACTATAAAGTATATTTAACCAAGGATGTAAATGCTTTTGCTACTGCCGATGGAAGCGTTCGTGTTTTTTCGGGCTTAATGGATATCATGGACGACACCGAATTACTTGCGGTTATTGGGCACGAAATAGGACACGTTGCCAACCACGACTCTAGAGACGCTATGAAAGCTGCTTATAGAAAAGCGGCAATTATAGATGCTGCTGCTTCACAATCGGATAAAGTTGCTAAACTAACCGATGGTCAATTAGGGCAGATAGGAAATGCTATTATTGACAGTAAATTCAGCAGAAAGCAAGAATCGGAAGCAGATTCATTTTCCTATGAATTTATGAAACGAAATGGCTATAATGTAAATGCAGTAGCGTCTGCATTTTCTATTTTAGCAAAAATGAGTGAAGGTACCCAATCCAATTTTTTAACCCAAATGGTAAGTTCGCATCCTGACCCGAAAGATAGAGCAGAAATTGCCAAAAGCAGAGCGCAAGCAGATGGCTTATACAAACCTTATGTTGCTAAGGCAATAAATAATAAAGCCACTATAACAAAGGCTCCTGCCAAAAAAGTGACTAAGAAAAAATAACTGTTTTTCACCATTTTAAAATCCCAAATTCCAATGCTAACTATTGGGATTTGGGATTTGTTTTTTACATTTACAACTAATTTAATAGAGACAAACAAACCCATGATAATACGAAAAGGAATTTCTAGCGACATGCCAGCTGTTTTAGAATTAATAAAAGAGTTAGCTGCATTTGAAAAAGAACCCGATGCTGTTGTGGTAACCATAGACGACTTAGTTCGAGATGGATTTTCTGAAAACCCTTTATTTCATTGTTTTGTTGCCGAAGAAGATCAAGAATCTAATGAAGGAAATCTGTTGAAAGAAATAATTGGAATTGCCTTATATTACTACCGCTATTCTACCTGGAAAGGGAAAACTATTCACCTAGAAGATCTAATTGTGAGAGAAGATAAACGTGGAACCGGAGCAGGGATGGCACTGTATCGCGAAGTCATCCGCCAAGGAAAAAATGATAAAGTGCGAAGAATTGAATGGGCAGTTCTCGATTGGAACACTCCTGCTATAAATTTTTATAAAAAAACAGGTGCTAATGTTTTAACTAATTGGCATGTGGTTCAAATGGAAGAGCAAGGAATTGAAGCGTTTTTAAATTCAAATACGTAACATTTAAATTTGTTTTTATAGCTTTGGGAATTATTTAGAATTTGTTATTTAATTATTGGAATTTTTAAAAGTATGAGAATTTTTAAATTTGGAGGAGCTTCTGTAAAAGATGCCGATGGGATAAAAAATGTATTGGATGTTCTGCAAAAAGTAGGTCATGAAGACGTGCTTGTAGTAATTTCTGCAATGGGAAAAACAACCAATGCTTTGGAAATTGTAATTAAAAACTACTTCGAAAAATCAAGTGCGTTTCATGCTTCATTGCAAGAAGTTAGAAAATACCACAACCAAATTTTATTGGATTTATTTGATGATGAAGAACACGATGTGTTTTTTACTGTAAATAGTCATTTTGCCGATTTAGAATATTTTTTACGCAGCAACAAATCGCCTAACTATAATTTCGTTTACGACCAAGTTATAAGTTTCGGAGAAATTGTTTCTACGGCTATTGTAAGTCATTATTTTAACGAAAAAGGATTAAAAAATAATTGGATTGACGTTAGAAATTTCATCAAAACCGACACCACTTATCGCGATGCCGAGGTAAATTGGGAGCAAACTCAAAAATTAATTTCTAAAAGCATTAAGAAAAAAACCTTTAATATCACACAAGGATTCTTAGGATCGGATGAGAATAACTTCACCACCACTTTAGGCCGAGAAGGGTCTGACTATACTGCTGCAATTTTCGCTTATTGCCTCAGTGCAGAAAGCGTAACTATTTGGAAAGACGTTCCCGGAGTGATGAATGCCGACCCAAGGTATTTTGAAAATGCAGTTTTGTTAAACCAAATTTCCTATCGTGAAGCAATTGAGTTGGCTTTTTACGG
>CANGCT010000063.1 GCA_947452415.1 Flavobacteriaceae bacterium | reverse complement strand
TTTTATTGTGAGTATGGATTGTAAAATTGTGCTAGCGGAATAAAAATTCCTTCCTCGTATTGAAGCTAATGGCTTACTAAATTTTAGATCATTGAAATAAAGTTGAACTAAGTTGCACTTTTTTATTTTGTAAAATAACTATTTATTTGTTTTATTTTTTTAATCAAATCTATAGTAATTGAAAAAAATATTAACTCTTTCAATTGTTATTATTACAACTGTTTTTCACAAGTACCTTACTATGTTCTTGTAATATATTAATTTATTTTTTGAACATTCAATGAAAGTACAATTGAGATAGTGGTAATGATTATAAATAAAATGTAACTAGTAAATATAAAAACCTAAGATAACGGTTAAAGAATGGACTTACCATCCAATATGAAAAAAACAATTTAAAAAATAACAAATAGAGCTAAAAAAAACAATTTAATTAAAAGTGGCGACAACGCAAAACAAAATGAAAAAAAAAATAACAATTTTAGGTTTAACACTAATGATCGCTATGATTTTAGTAAGTTGTGGTGGAAGTGATAAAACAATATTAACAGTTGATAAAGTTAATATAACTGGGGAAGCTAAAGACTATATAGCAGTGGTTCCAGGCGCATACGAGATTAAGAAATCTGAAGGGACTTTTGGAGAAGAATTAACCCTTTCAATAAAATTTAAAGTAACTGTTGCTTTTGATCAAAGCAAAATAGGAGAATATACTGAATTCGAGTCTTTTAATCTTCAGGTAACTGATGGAAATGGAAGTCCCATTAATTTAGATTTTTCGCCTTCAGGAGTATCTGATTTTGATAAAATTAAATCCCTATTGAAAGGAAAGCCAGGTGACGAAGTAATGGTGCTATTTAAATCGAATGGAATGAGCGATTCTAAAGATGCAATAGCAGATATTATGAAGAATGGTAAAGGGATAGAAATTACAAGTGGAGATATAGTAAATCTTGTAACTGAACCGATAATTGACAATAGTGCAAGTGCGGAAGATAATTCTTCTATTGGTGATTCTTCAGACTGCGACCAATTCATTACAGATTATGAAGAATTTGTTACTGATTATATAATGGTTTTAAAAAAATATAAAGCAAATCCATCAGATACTAGTATTCTAACAGAATATACAGAATTAGCACAAAAAGCTTCTGAAATGCAAAGTCAAGCAAAGGATTGTACAGATCCAAAATATGCAACAAGACTTCTACAATTAAGTACTAAAATAGCAAAAGCTGCTTTATGAAAAAGTTAAAATCAAACTTTATTATGTTTTTAATTCTGATTGCTTATATGGCAATTGTAATTTTAATTTTAAGTAAAACATCACCTAGTAAAATAGCTTTGATAATTGGAATTCCAATTTCATTTTTATATTCAACAATCTGTTTTTTTAATAAAAAAATACGTTCTGTAATGACCATTTGGTGGGGGATTTTAAGTTTACTTTCATGTATATTATGGATTTATATTATGACTAAGTAATCTAATTTAACCCAACAAGATTTATTTAATTTTATAAAAAGTAACAAACAGTAAAAAGGATCCAACTCTTATTAGATTTGGGTCTTTTTTTTTATGCAGAAGCGATAGATCTCCCCTGCTTGTAGAAGATTCAAGCTAATACCCACAAATATTAATCAATTAATAGCTATCTTTAAAAAAGTTAGGTCGTCATAACCTTGGTTTATTGCAACTTACAAAAAAACTATACCTTCTAATTGTTGCTGTTTGTATTGTTTTAGGGTTCAAGCTTGAAGCTCACACCAGCAATTCGTATTATTTCTGCTTGCACCAGCGGAGAAATAAAAAGTGGATTTTAGAAAATATTTTTTTTTTAGGGTTGTGGGTTCTAGGTTGTGGGTTCTGGGTTTAGAGCCTGAAATTTCAGTTTAAACACTTAAAATTCACCTTCTGAGTCTGAAATTTGAGGTTATTTGACTGAAATTTCAGTATAAAAGACTGAAAATTCACCTTCTGAGTCTGAAATTTAAGTTCCAACTATGAAAATTGAGTCTTTTTGACTGAAAATTTAGATTTAGAAAAATAAAAAAAAATTCTTTACATTAATTTGATTACCCAAGAAACTCCTTTTTCTTTACAAAAAGTTTTTAAACTAGAAGTGATAATGTTTTTGTTTTCGCCAGTAGCAAAAAATGATGCTAAGCCAAATTCAATTGCCGTTTTTTCATTACTTTCATTTTGAAATAGAATATTATGTATTCGGAAGGGAGTGTAAACAATTCTATTTTTAAAATAAATCGATTTACTTACCCAATACAATTGAATAACATATAATGCTATGCTTGACCCTTCTTTTTTTTGATTTTTAATGATAACATCTACAATCGTATTAAATGCTTCAAAGTGAAATAATTTTTCTTTAAAACCAAAAAGCAACAAAGCCTTTAAGGATCTTGATAACAGCCATGTTTTTTCGTAATCCTTAAAATTTACCGATAATTGTATAACCTCTTCTAAATGTTTTCTCCATGTTTTTGTAAGCAAACCATTAAAGCCATCTATTAAAATTGAACATTCCATCCATCTGGATAGTTCATGAAAATGGCATTTAGTTTTATCTAACTTATTGGTCAATTTTATGAATTCTGGAATATATTTAGAAGCCAATTGTTTTTTATGAGCAGTTTGACTTATAAGATACGAATACACGAATAATTTCTTGTAATCATTATCTATTCTTGGCAAATAGTATTGTATTAAAGCATCTGAAAAATAATTATTTTCATTATCTTCATCTACATAACATTCGTAAAAAAATAAATTTCCAATGGTACTTTCTGCTAATAATTGCAGTAATTCTTTTTGTCTTTTACTTCTTCTAACATAAGTCCCTATAAGTTCGGCTGCAGTAAATAATACTGCTTCATTTTCATTATTAATAGCTTTATCTAAAATAAGTTTTAGTGCCTCAAAATTTTCAGTGGCAAGAGCTAATTGCAAAACAGCTAAGGAAAAACCATCGGTAGCTTCGGTTAAAAAATAATTAGGATCAAAAGGAATGTTAGTTTGATTGGAACAAAAATCTTCCCAATCGCTGTAATTTAAATAACGTGCTAGAACATTTAAAGTATCCTTATAGGGTGTTCTAAAGGGTTTTACCACTCCGTATAACCTTGCAATAGTATGGGTAGAAATATGCAGTTTTTCAGCAACCAATGAATTGGATGCCTTTTGGGCATCCGCAATATTCTTTATCTTGAAACCCAATTGGTTTTCCAGTTGACTGCAAATAGTAAATAGATAAGGGCTTGGCTGGGTCATGGTTTCTTTTAAAGCAATACAAAGATAATAGTAAAACGTTTTGAATATGAAGTTGCAATAAGTTGCAATTTATTTTTATTTGGGAATAGAGTAATATTGTGAAAATTATATAATTTGATTATGACAGATTACATAAAACAAGATTTACAGTCAATATATTTCGAGAATTATATTGCTAAAGCAAGAGAATTAAATGAAAAACTTAAAAAGAATTTTATTTCTGATAATTGTTTGCCAATGTATTTTACAGGAAAACAGGATTCTAAAACAATTCTTGTTATGCTAAATCCTGGAAATGAAGATAAAGAATATTCTTTTAAAGAAGATAATGAGAACAAAAATAGTTCTTTTGAAATATTTTATGAAAATTATCTAAACGGACTTACTAACTATGGTTTCCTAAATCGTCAAAATAAAATTGATGCTTTTGATTTAAAACAAGCTGCATTTTTGATGCCTTTTTCAGATTCAGGAATTGAATTGCCTGATTTTATTAAAAATTCTGATAAAAAATTAAAAGCACAAGTAAATGTATTGATGCAAAAACTTCAATTGGAATTAATTCCTTATTGCTCAAGAACATTTGCAGGTATTTTAGATAATAAAAAACAAGCATTAGAAAATATTGAAATTCTAGTCCCTTATATTAATAATATTTTTGATACTATAATAGAACATAATAGAACAAATGTAATTTTCTGTGCTAAACAATTTGCTAATCTATTTTATGCTTACAATAAAAAAGGATTTGGAAAAATTGAATTTGGAACTGAAGTAGCAACAAGAATAGAAGGTTTAGAAAAGAAAGTATATTTTAATACAGTTAAAATATTTTATAAAGGAAATGAAATTAAAGCTGGTATTGCTAATTCCTTTCCAAGAAGAGATTTACCAAATGCTTATAATAAAATGAGAGAGTATGGTGAATTCTGTCAAGAAAATTTAATAAAAATAACTTAAAATTATATTACATGGGGACATTTGGAAACTCGTTCAGTCGAGAAATAGGCAAAAATACTGGAAAATTAGTGTCAAATGCTGTTTTCGGGGATAAATGGTCAACACCACACAGAATTACATCTACAATAAAAGTAGCTGAAATAAAAGCTGAACAAGCAAAATTGGAGGCAGAAACATCTAGAAGAAAAGCTCAATTAGAATATGATTCTCAAATTGACAAATTAAAATTAGAGCAAAAATTTGAAACTCAAAAAGCGGAAGATAGTATTTTGGATGATATTGTTCGAGCAAATTTTAATACGGATAAGGACTCTATATTTCAGGTATTAACAGATTTATATTCTTTATCTGAGAGTACTGAAAATAAAAAAATAAAAAAAGCCGCCTATGAAAAAATAAATGCTGGTATTTTTAAACTTGAACAGATTGGAGCAAAAGTTGAAGCGGATTATTTTAATAATAAATTTAGAGAGAAAGATTTAATTAAAGAAAAACGTAAAACGGATCTAAATTCAAGTTTAAAGAAAAATCAAAATTTATTATATATTGGTTTAGGATTATTTGCACTTGGATTACTTTTAACTTTGTGGCAAGATCATGAAGACCACTATGGCTATGATTATGCTACTGTAAAATATCCTTTTATGGCCTTTTTGCTAATTGCAACTGGCATCATAATTGTTTTTATAGGACTTAGAAAATATCTAAAAATTAAAAAAGAATTAAACAAATAAATCAAGAAATATGAAAGCATTATTTGAAAAATCAAGAAATACAAAAATGTCAGAAGAAGAATTTAAAATATTAATTCTTACTTACCCCATTTTTTTAGTTGCAAAAGCAGACGGAACCTTTGACGAGGATGAAAAACAATTATTATCTACAATTTTACTAAATTTTTTAAGCCCATTGTATGGAGACAAAATTGATAAAGAGCAATATGATATTTTAATTGTTAATTACTTAGAAGATTTTGAGTTTTTATATAAAAATGAAGAAACATTTAAAATTGGATTTTTAAATGAACTGAAAGAATTTAATCAAAATGTAAAAGACTCTATAAGTTCTTTACTTAAAGAAATTGCAGAAATTTCAGATGGTATTGATGAAAATGAATTGAAAGTTATTGAAGAATTGAAATCAAAATATTTAGATTAATTAAAACATTTTAAAAAGGCACTTTAGAAGTGTCTTTTTTTTTTACACTAAATTAGCCGAAAAACTACCCAACCTCCAATGCTACAACCTACTAAAAACAAATTAAGTATATTCTTTCTAATATTCACTTTTAATGCATTTTCACAAGTATCCGTTTGCAGTTGGAATTTAATGAACTTTGGAAAATCAAAATCGGATACCGAATTGGCATTTATTGCTACCACAATTAATAATTATGATATAGTAACGATTCAAGAAGTAGTAGCCGGTACTGGCGGAAGCAAGGCGGTATCTCGGTTGGTGAATATTCTTAATAACAAAGGGTTTCAATGGGATTATGCCATTAGTGATCCAACTACAAGTGCCAATCCTTCAAGTAGAGAGCGGTATGCTTTTTTATGGAAAACTTCTAAAGTTAAAAAAATAGGCGCAAGCTGGTTGGAGCAAAACTACCAAGAAGAAATAGACCGTGAACCGTATATGAGTACCTTTGAATATAAAGGGAAACAATTTACTATTGCTAGTTTTCATGCGGTACCCAAAAAGAAAAATCCCGAAAGCGAAATTAAATACTTTAAATTATTGCCTGCCCTATACCCTACTCTTCATCTTGTGTTTATGGGTGATTTTAACTGCGGGCAATCTAATACGGTTTTCAACCCTTTGAAGAAAATGGGCTATAAAAGTATTTTGGTAAATCAAAAAACTAGTCTACGCCAAAAGTGTTACAATAACGATTGTTTGGCTTCGGAGTACGATTCTATGTTTTATAATTCTATTAAAATTAATAGAATACAATCGGGGGTTATCCCTTTTTACAAAAGTTTCACTACTCTAAAAGAAGCAAGAAAAATCTCCGATCATATTCCTATTTGGAGTACGTTTCAATTGAATTGAGTTATTATTGCGCAGACATTCCTCCATCAATTACTTGGGTGGTACCGGTAATGTATTTACTATCATCAGAGGCAAGAAATAATACTAATTTTGAAATTTCATCTGGTTCAGCGTAGCGACCTAGTGGAATTGCTGTTTCAAATTGCGTTTTTGCTTTTTCAGCATTTCCTGCAGAAGCGCCTTCTTCAATAGAGCGCATCATTCTATTGTTTACTGGTGCGGGATGTACGGAATTTACTCTAATCTTGCGGGGAGCTACTTCTAAAGCAGAAGTTCTCATAATTCCTACTACAGCATGCTTGCTGGTTCCGTAAGCAATTAATCCTGGAAAGCCTATTAGTCCTGCCACAGAAGAGGTCATGATAATGCTACCCCCATCAATCATTTGCGGTATTACATATTTATTACCAAGCCACGGCCCTTTTACATTTACTGAAATTACTTTATCAAAAATGTCTTCGGGATATTCTGTAATTGGTTTTACAACTCCTTCAATACCAGCATTATTAAAAAAAACATCAATTTTTCCAAATTGTTTTACAGTTTCATTGACATAATTGACTACGTCTTTTGATTTTGAAACATCGGCAACACAATATTTTACTTGATCACTATTCAGCTCTTGCACCGCAGTTTTCAGGGATTCTTCCGTTATGTCAATCAACATTACTTTGGCTCCCTCTTCTAAAAATAACTTCGCAGTAATTTTCCCTATACTTCCAGCGCCACCTGTAATTATCGCTACTTTGTTTTCTAACTTTTTCATTATATTTTATTTAAACTTTATTACTCTTAGTTTTATTTTGAATTAGATAAACTATTATTACGTTTTATCTTCCTCCAAATCGTTATGATCATCGCCACCTAAACTATAATAGTTATTTTCTTCATCTTCACTACCTATTTTTTCTTGTTGGTTATCCAATTCAGATCCAGGAACATCTAAACCGTTATCTAATCTATCATTGTCAAAGCCATTCTCATTCCAAAATCCAAACTCATCGAATGTAACTTTATTTTCGTTGTTATAAATATCCTGAGAAGCTGGATAAGTAAGACTGGCTGGAATAGTTTCCTTTTTATTCCCACTAAAATGGGTTTTGGAATATTCCTGGAGCATTTCAGTCAAAGAATTATAATATTCCTTGAGCGTTTTATTATTTATAGCCTCTTTATCCTCACTCGAAAAAGTCTCGGGCATCTCGGCAATATATTTAGATAATTCTGGAAATATCTTGTGAATTTTTATGGTGGTATTTAAAATATCCTGCTCTTGTTCGGCTTTTGTTTTCATAATAAATAATTTTTTAAGGCATCTAAAAACATTAAATTTTTTATTTCATAAATTATACAGCTGAAAGCTCTTCACAAACAGCAGCGCATTTTCTACAAGCTTCTGCACAAGCTTTACAACTAGCATGATGCATGGCGTGTTTTGCACATTCAGAAGAACAAGCTCTACAAATTTCAGCACAAAGAGCGTGCAAGCTTGCGCAAAATTGTGAACCTCTTGCTTCAAATCGAGCACAAAGAGCACAAACATCAGCACAGTCGCGGCATAACAAAATACATTCTTTATTGCCATTTGCTACACAATCCGTACTACAACTTTCACAAGTTATGACGCATTCTAAACAGGCTTCAATACAGTTATTTGAAATTTCCATTGGGTATAGGTTTTTATTATAAATGAAGTTTCACAACATAACAAAGGTCTAGTCTATCACTATCTAAAAAGTTATATTAAATTAACAATTAGTTACACCATTCCCACATTATCCTATACTAGGCTTTGTTTTGAATAGTTTAAACAAAAATTTATTAGTATATTTGAATTTATCGTTTCTTATTTTGAAACTATCCTACCGAATGCCATTTATCAATAAAAACCTACACAACCATGGGGAAATTTGGATTTTCATTTTCGTTAAACCGACTATTAGGCATCACACAAGCCAAACAAAAATTTGCTAGATCTACGGGTATACCAACTACTAAAGGCGGTATAGAACGAAAAATAGGTACTAGTATTTTGAAACTATTTTTTAAATAATTTTATTACATTTGAAATCAAATAATAATTCATGTTAAAAACAATACTTTTTATTGGAATCGGTGGTGCTATTGGTAGTGTATTACGATACTTAACTTCGGTTATGGTTTCAAAATATTGGGCTAATCAATTTCCGCTAGCAACCTTTATCACAAATGTTTTAGGATGTTTTGTAATTGGTTTATTTATTGGATTATTAGAAAAAAATAATTTAGCCAACAGCAGTTTAAAATGGTTTTTAGTTACAGGTTTCTGTGGCGGATATACTACATTTTCTACCTTTGGCTTTGAAAATTATTCCCTTTTCCAATCTAATAATTCCATTCTTGCATTTGGTTATATTGCTTTGAGTGTTCTTCTAGGGATATTTGCAGTTTGGCTCGGACTTTTTGTTTCCAAATAACATTTTTTTAACACAAAAAAATGTAATTTCGCATCCTATGAACGAAAAAGAAATTCTCGAGTTAACTGGATTATTGGCAACGCCAAAGAAAATTGCTATTATACCCCATCGAAGTCCCGATGGTGATGCCATGGGATCCACCCTTGGAATGTATCATTTTTTATTGAAACTGAACCACCAACCGGTAGTAATTGCACCGAATGACTTCCCTAACTTTTTAAATTGGCTTCCTGCTTCCGAGACGGTTTTAGTATATGAAAACGAGAAGGAAAAAGTTGCAAAAATTCTGCAAGAGCAAGAACTTATTTTTACTTTAGATTTCAATGCTTTGCACCGTACTGGAGAAATGGAAAACGTTTTGAACAAACTTACCGTTCCTATGGTGATGATAGATCACCACCAATCTCCTGACTCCTTCGCAAAATATACCTATTCGGATACGGCCTTTGGTTCTACTTGCGAAATGGTGTACAATTTTATTGGATTTTTAAATAAAAAACTATTAATAGATAAAACTATTGCAACTTGTTTATATACGGGTATTCTAACTGATTCTGGTGGATTTCGTTATCCAAAAACAACCGGAACCACTCATAGAATTGCGGCAGAATTTATTGATTTAGGTATTGATAATTCGGAGATTCCTACTCTATTATTTGACAATAATTCTTACGATAGATTGCAACTTTTAGGGAGAGCTTTACAAAACATGAAAGTCATTCCCGAACTGAAAACGGCTTATATTTCACTTTCACAAAAAGAATTAGACGAATTTAATTATGTAAAAGGCGATACCGAAGGCATTGTAAATTATGGTTTAACCATAAAAGGTATTAATTTTGCAGCAATATTTATTGAAAATCGCGATGAAAGAATTGTTAAAATATCGTTTCGTTCGCAAGGTTCATTTGATGTAAATCAATTTGCCAGAGAACACTTTAGCGGTGGTGGTCACATTAATGCTGCTGGAGGAAAATCGGAAGATACTTTGGCAAAAACCATTGAAAAATTTGAAACTATAATTTCAAAAATCATTAACTAAAATGAAAATTCTAAAAAACATATTTGCTTTAAGTATTGTAGTTCTAACCTTAGCAAGTTGCAAACAACAACAACAAGCACGGATGCCAATTTCACATTCTTCGGGAGAATTTTTAAAAGCTTCTGCAGATCGCAATAAAAAACTTATTAAAGGAGAAGAAGGTCAAATAGATTCGATTATCAAAAGCAATCCGAATACCAAATACATTGCTTCCCCAAAAGGGTATTGGTACTATTATGATGTAAAAAATGATATAGATACGCTTCGTCCTAAAAAAGGGGATGTGGCTACTTTTGATTATGAAATTAAAGACATTAGTGGCAACGTAATTTACTCACAATTGGAATTAAAACCTCAAACATATATTGTAGACAAGCAAAATATCTTAATGGGATTACGTCACGGAATCAAATTAATGCACAAAGCCGAAACAGTAACATTTTTATTTCCATCGCATATGGCCTATGGATACCACGGAGACAATAGAAGAATTGGAACTAACGAACCACTTATTTGCACTGTAACTTTAAATGATTTTAAAACTGAAAATAAAACAACTCAAGAATAAAATGAAAAGATTAGTAAGCATAGTAGCAATACTCGTTGCATCCTTATTTGTAGGATGTAAAGGAGATGGACACAACAATTTACCCGACGGATTATATGCCGAAATTGAAACTTCTAAAGGGAATGTTTTGGTGCAATTAGAATATACTAAAACACCAATAACAGTCGCAAATTTTATTGCACTTGCCGAAGGAAGCCATCCATTTGTATCGGAAGTTTACAAAGAAAAACCTTTATACAACGGCTTGAAATTTCACCGAGTAATATCTAAAACTAATGGTGATGCTGAAGATTTTATGATTCAAGGTGGGGACCCCTTAGGAAATGGTTCTGGTGATGCTGGTTTTAAATTTAAAGATGAAATTACCGATTTAAAATTTGATAAAGGTGGTTTATTAGCAATGGCAAATTCTGGTCCTGGAACTAATGGAAGCCAGTTTTTTATCACTTTAAAAGACACGCCTTGGTTAGATGGAAAACATACCATTTTTGGACATGTGATAGAACAAGGGATGAAAGTAGTTAATGCTATCGTGCAAGATGATGCTATCAATTCGGTTAAAATAATCCGAAAAGGAGAAGCCGCAAAGAAATTTGATGCTGTAAAAATTTTCAGTGATTACTTCAAAACCGAATCGGAAAATCAAAAGAAACAAGAAGCAATTTATGCTGCAACTTACAAAAAAGTAACTACCGATAAACTTGCATTTTTTGCACAAGCAAAAGCCTCAGCAACTAAATCCAGCACTGGATTACAATATAGCATTTACCAAAAAGGTGCTGGTAAAAAACCAGCTGCAGGAAGCCAAGTATTTATAAAATATTCTGGTTTTTTAGAAAACGGAACTTTATTTGACACCAGTTCTCAAGAAACTGCGCAAACTTTCGGAAAATTAGATCCTCAAAGAGCTGCACAGAACGGCTATTCTCCACTTCCTTTTCAAGTAGGATCTAAAGGTGGTATGATTCCAGGATTTGAAGAAGGATTGTCCAAATTAAACATTGGAGATAAAGCCGTATTGTTTATCCCTTCTAATTTAGGATATGGCGAAAATGGAGCTGGAAATGTGATTCCACCCAATGCCAACATTATCTTTGAAGTAGAAGTATTAGAAAAAATGTAAATTAAATATAAATCAATAAAAATAAGTACCAATGAAAATGAAATTTAAAATTGCCTTGTTATTCTTTTTTGGATTAACTATTGTAAATGCGCAAACCAAAAAACCGCTTAAAAAAGCAACTACATCCGTTGCTGTAAAACCTCAATTAACAACTTCTGCTCCTGCTGCTCCTGCCATTAACACCAAAGAAGGTATTTTTGCCGAAATGGAAACTGTAAAAGGTAAAATTTTAATTAAATTAGAATACCAAAAAACTCCAGTTACTGTTGCTAATTTTATTGCTTTAGCAGAGGGAACTAACACACAAGTTGCCGATAAATACAAAGGAAAAAAATTCTTTGACGGATTGAAATTTCATAGAGTGATATCTAAATTAAATGGTGACCAACAAGATTTTATGATACAAGGTGGAGATCCAGATGGAAACGGTCAAGGAGGCCCTGGATATGCTTTTAAAGATGAATTTACCGATGCTAAATTTGACAAAGTTGGAATTTTAGCAATGGCCAATTCAGGGCCTAAAACCAATGGTTCTCAATTTTTTATAACAATCGCTCCAACAGAATGGTTAACTGGTAAACATACCATTTTTGGATATGTAGCATCTGGAATGGATGTTGTTAATAAAATATTGAAAGACGATGTGATTACTAAAGTAACCATTACAAGAAAAGGAACAGAAGCTAATAAATTCAATGCTACCAAAGTATTTGCTGATTATTTTGCTGGTAAAGCAGATGAAGATAAAAAACAAGCAGAATTAGATGCAGAAGCAAAAAAGAAACAAGCGGAATTAGATGCAGTTAAAAAAGCAGAATACACTTCAAAATTTGGAACTGTTATGACAACTAAAGCGGCTGCATTAAATGCGTTAAAACCAACTGCTACTAAAACTGCATCTGGATTACAATATGTTATCACTGAAAAAGGTACTGGTAAAAAACCTGAAAAAGGTGCTGCAGTTTTCATCAACTATGCAGGTTATTTAGAAGATGGAAGTTTATTTGATAGCTGTATGGAAAACGTTGCTAAAGAATATGGCAAATTTGATCAAAACAGAGCTACAGCTAATGGTTACCAACCAATGCAGGCTAAAGCGGGAGAATACCAATTCATTCCAGGATTTGTTGAAGGTTTAAATGCACTTTCTTTTGGAGATAAAGCAACTATTTTCATCCCATCCAACTTAGGTTATGGAGAAAGAGGTGCTGGAGGAGTTATTCCTCCAAATGCTAATATTATATTTGAAGTAGAATTTTTAGAAACGGCTCCTGCACCAAATAAATAATTTTATCAAAACCCAAAAAGGCACAAAAGAATAAATCTTTTGTGCCTTTTTTTTATCCTTAAAGGTGAAATTATTTTTTAAATTTCCATTCAAATTCATCGTTATCGTTGATGATAGCACCAATTTCCAATCGGATAATCTTCCCGAATTCCGATTGTAAAACCAACCAATTACTTTCGTTGAAATGGTTTTCAGTTGAATCAAAATCTTCTTCTTCCCAAGATTTAAAAGGCAATTCTTTTTTAATAGTTTCTACCTCCAAACCGATTACTTTTTTATCAAGCAAGGTAACTTCTGGATTGGAAGTAATCATATACCCCAATTTCATTGCTTCATCTTGGTAAAAAGTCAAACGCAATTGCAATTTATTATATAAAAAAATTACGTTTTGTTCTTCGTCTTCAAATTCTTTGTCGGGAGAACCATAAATAGCAATAACGTCTTTTTGCTGCATTCCGAAAAGAAGTTGGTCGATACCGTTTTTAGGATTTACTTTCATTGGATTTATTTTGAGTTCAAAGTTCGGGAAGTTTTTAGAAATAGAATGCAAATTTTTATTTATTCGAAAATAATATTCCATAAAAAAAGTGTCCAATTACTTGGACACTTTATTAAACAACACTAATGATTAATGTTATTTAGCAGCTTTTTTCTCAGCTTTAGCTTCTTTTTTCTCAGCTTTAGCCGATTCTTTTTTCTCTGCCTTAGCCGATTCTTTTTTCTCTGCCTTAGCCGATTCTTTTTTCTCTGTTTTAGCTGTTTCTTTTTTAGCTTCTTGTTTTTGTTGAGCGTTAACTGTTCCTGCAAATAAGAAAGCAATAACTGCCATCATTGAAATTAATTTTTTCATTTTGTTTTGATTTTTGAATTAATAATTATTTAAATTTCTAATACAAATCTAGTGGGATAATTTATAATTATTCCCTAAATAAACTTAAATTAAACTTAAACTTATCCTAAATTATAGAACTTGAATAAAATTAAAATTATCATTTTTTTAAGGTGTGCAACATAAAAATAGTATCCAATTTAATTCTAAAATAGCGTACGTATTTTCCTATAAATATTTAATAATTAACTCATTATTGTTAATATTTACTTAAAAAAAATATTTAAATTAGGATTTGGATTAGTTTTTGTAAAATCAATACATAATTAACATTTAAAAATAAAATTATATGAAAAAGGTAATCTTAGGTTTGATGCTGTTCTCCGGAATTGCTTCAGTATCGGCACAAACAAAAGCTAAAACAGCAGTTAATGCAGCTAAAGCTAAAACAGAAAAAACAGTCGTAACTAAAGCTACAGATGCAAAAGCTGCATCAACCAATGCTGCAAATTCTTCGAAAGAAACTACACTTTCTAAAGTTAACAAAGTTGCTACTAAAACAGAATCTACAGCGAATCAAGTAAATGCTTTAACAAATAACAAAGCATTAAAGTCTGTAGGTGATGGTGCTACCAAAGTAAAAAACATGACTAATTAATTTTTAAATTAGTTAACTCGAGAGCCTTATAAACGATTGTTTGTAAGGCTTTTTTTTACTAAAATAAAAAGCTAAGCTTAATCACCAAAAAACTATCTTTGCCTTCAATTAAATAAAAAAAAATGTTTGATATTTCTTTAACCGAATGGATAGGTTACACAGCGTCTGTAGTATTAATGATTTCATTTTTGATGAAAAACATCATTAAATTACGAATTATTAATTCAATTGGGGCTTTGCTTTTTGTGGTATATGGTATTATGCTAGCCATTTCTTGGCCAATAATAATTACTAATACTTTTATTTTAGGTGTAAATACTTATTATTTAAGCAAACATTTTAGAAATAAATAACCAATTTATTTTCTGTTAATTAAATTTTATTTAACTTAGTAATAGATTTAGAATTAATTACAGAATTTTTCAATTCTAATTCAACCCAAAATTCTGCATTAAATAAGACAAAAATAAGTTTCACCTACACAATAGTAGTACATTTTCCTTTTGTAATAAAAGTAAAATGACTCTATAATAATAATCTTTGGTTTAAAATTAAATTTATTACTAACTAAATTTTATACATTATGAGAAAACTTTTTGCAGAATTTTTTGGAACCTATTGGCTTGTTTTTGGAGGATGTGGTAGCGCACTTTTTGCGGCTGGATATCCAAATTTAGGAATTGGCTTTACAGGCGTAGCACTTGCATTTGGATTGACAGTTTTAACAATGGCTTATGCTGTGGGGCATATTTCTGGAGGGCATTTTAACCCCGCTGTGTCTTTTGGTTTATGGGCAAGTGGGAGATTTTCACTGAAAGATTTAGTACCTTACATTATTGCGCAATGTATTGGGGCGATTACTGCTGCTGGAACTTTATTTTACATTTGGACTGGAAAAACAGGAAACAGCATTGACAATACTAAAGCAGGTGCTTTTGCTTCTAATGGATTTGGTGCCTTTTCACCAGATGGCTATTCGATATATTCTTGCTTTGCAGCAGAATTTATTTTAACACTGTTTTTCTTAATTGTAATTCTAGGTGCTACAGATAAATTAGCCAACGGAAAATTCGCAGGAATTGCTATTGGTTTAGCTTTAACGTTAATTCATCTAATTAGTATTCCTATTACCAACACTTCAGTTAATCCTGCTCGATCTTTATCACAAGCACTATTTGTAGGAGGTGAACCATTTAGTCAAGTTTGGTTGTTTTGGATAGCACCAATTTCAGGTGCAATTATTGGAGGTTTAATTTATAAAAATTTGCTTCAAAAATTGGAAAATTCAGAAGAATAATACATAGAAAAAAAATTAAAAACGGCGGATTATTCCGTCGTTTTTTTCTATTTTTGAAAAATGAATTCTTTATTTCCTTCTGAAAAAATTGTATTCGATGTACCCAATGCCATCATTGAATATTATCCTAATTTCTTTGAAGAGGCACAAGCCAAATTATTTTTTGATAAATTATTTCACGAAATTCCGTGGCAACAAGATGCCATAACCG
Organism: Flavobacteriaceae bacterium; assembly: GCA_947452415.1. Lineage (GTDB taxonomy): Bacteria > Bacteroidota > Bacteroidia > Flavobacteriales > Flavobacteriaceae > Flavobacterium. The sequence continues at coordinate 779 of CANGCT010000063.1, read as the reverse complement.
TTTTTGGAAAAATCCACCCACAACCCAGATTAACTGCACTTTTTGGCAATGAAGGCAAGTCCTACTCCTACTCGAATATTGTAATGCAACCCCATACGTGGAATCCGTTATTAACATTTATAAAAAATGAGATAGAAGAAGAATGCCACGAATATTTTACCACCGTATTACTCAATTTGTACCGCGACGGAAAAGACAGCAATGGCTGGCATGCCGATAACGAAAAGGAACTAGGCAGAAATCCAGTAATTGCTTCAGTTAGTTTTGGAGCCGAAAGAAGTTTTCATTTGCAACATAATTCTATAGCAGATGCTAAACTTAAAATCACTTTAGGAAATGGCAGTTTACTCTTGATGAAAGGTGAAACCCAACACTTTTGGAAACATCAAATTCCGAAAACATCTAAAGCGGTAAATCCTAGGATTAATCTTACTTTTCGGATAATTAAATGATTGAACCCTAAAATTTTTATTTTTTTTCAATATAAATTTTATTCCTTTTAAAAAAGTAATTGAAATTTTTCTTAATATTGGAATGTAAATTGATACTGAAATTTAATTAACATTAATAGTGCTTTTCGACTAATGAAAAAAAGTAAAAGAGTGGAGCTTAGCCATGAGCAATTAGAACGAGTGGTTAGCATGGCCCAAGAGGAAAAGAAACCTTTTGAAGTATTAAAAGCAGAATTTGGAATCACCGAAAATGAGGTAACCGAATTAATGCGCAAACGATTGTCTAAAGATAATTTTGAACTTTGGAAAAAGAAAGCGACCGCTAGT
>CANGCT010000062.1 GCA_947452415.1 Flavobacteriaceae bacterium | reverse complement strand
TGCTTCTACGGATTCTATCGCGATGGTAGAAGGTGAAATGAAAGAAATTTCGGAAGCAGAAATGCTAGAAGCAATTAAATTTGCTCACGGACATATCAAAAACCAAATTGCTGCACAAGAGAGATTGGCGGCTGCTTTTGGGAAAAAACAAGTTCGTACTTACGAAAATGAAAAATCAGACGAGGCTATTCACGCTAAAGTGAAAGCTGCGGCTTATGATAAAATTTACGCTATTGCAAGTAAAGGTTCTGCTAAACACGAACGTTCTGCTGCATTTGATGTAGTAAAAGAAGAAGTAAAAGCATTATTTACAGAAGAAGAATTAGCAGAAAATGGAGATTTAGTTGGAAAATATTTCTACAAGGTCAACAAAGAAGCTGTTCGTAATGTAACTTTAGATTTAGGAACTCGTCTTGACGGAAGAAAGACTACAGAAATTCGCCCAATTTGGTGTGAAGTTGATTACTTACCATCGGTTCACGGTTCAGCTTTGTTTACTCGTGGAGAAACTCAAGCTTTGGCAACTGCAACTTTAGGAACTTCTAGAGAAGCAAACCAAATTGATTCCCCATCAGAACAAGGAGAAGAAAAATTCTATTTACACTATAACTTCCCACCTTTTTCAACAGGAGAAGCTCGTCCGTTAAGAGGAACTTCAAGAAGAGAAGTTGGTCACGGAAACTTGGCACAACGTGCTTTGAAAAATATGATTCCTGCTGATTGTCCTTATACAATTCGTGTAGTTTCGGAAGTATTAGAATCTAATGGTTCTTCTTCAATGGCTACTGTTTGTGCTGGAACATTATCTTTAATGGATGCTGGTATTCAAATGATTCGTCCAGTTTCTGGAATAGCAATGGGATTGATTACTGATGGAGAACGTTTTGCAGTATTGTCTGATATTCTTGGTGATGAAGATCACTTAGGAGATATGGACTTTAAAGTAACTGGAACTTCAGAAGGAATTACAGCTTGCCAAATGGACATTAAAATAGACGGATTGAAATACGAAATCATGGAGCAAGCGTTGGCTCAAGCTCGTGATGGACGTATGCATATTCTAGGAATTCTTACGGAAACTCTTGCTGCTCCAAAAGCAGACGTTAAAGTTCATGCTCCAAAAATTATCATGAGAACTATTCCTGGTAACTTTATTGGCGCGTTAATTGGACCTGGAGGTAAAGTAATTCAAGAATTACAAAAAGCTACTGGTTGTACTATCGTTATTAACGAAGTTGACGAACAAGGAGTTGTAGAAATTCTAGGAACAGATCCAGACGGAATTGCTGCAGTATTAGCTAAAATAGATTCTATCATATTCAAACCACAAATGGGTGAAGCTTATGAAGTGAAAGTAATTAAAATGCTAGATTTTGGTGCTGTTGTAGAATATACAGATGCTCCAGGAAACGAAGTTTTATTACACGTATCCGAATTAGCTTGGGAAAGAACTGAAAATGTTTCTGATGTTGTAAACATGGGAGATGTATTTATGGTGAAATATTTAGGGATAGATCCTAAAACTAGAAAAGAAAAAGTTTCTAGAAAAGCACTTCTACCAAGACCTCCAAGAGAAGAAAATAAAATTACTCCTAAAGCAGAATAATTACGTTTTTATATAAATAAAAAGCCCAACTTGAGAAATTAAGCTGGGCTTTTTGCTATTCTATAAAACTATATCCAACTACAAAAATTATAAAATTGACAAAAAAAGAGTCAAAAAAAAGCCCCAAAGCTATTAACTTTGGGGCTTTTCAATGAAAATTTAAGATAGTTAGGACTTAACCGCTTTCTCTTTTTTCAACTTGGTAGTCATTTCTTTTTTTGCTAACCCCGATTGTAAATCGTCTAATACATGAATTGCTTCTTCAATGTAAATGTCTTTAGATAAGCTTTCGTGCCATCTGTTTCTTTTTTCTTTTAAAGTAGCGTCATTTGCCATTTGCGCTTCTTCATAAGGCAACGATTTAAATTGCAATTTGTTGCTGTAATCTTCAATAGATTTGAATTTTTTACTACTTTCTTCTAATTGTTTTTGTTCTTGTTTGAACTTGTCAATTTGCAAACTGTATACATCTTCTTTGCTGCGTTCTTCTCTCCATTTTGCATTTTCATCAATTAATTTCATTTGCGGATTAAGTTCTAAACGCTTTTTACTATTAGCAATAGCCGATTCAAAATTGGTTTGTTTATTCCATAGGTTATAATCTGCTGGATCAATTTTATCCCAAGGCATTGCATTGTCTACATCGCGTTCTCCCATTTTTAAATAAGCAAAACTATCGGGCATCACAATATCGCTACTTACACCTTCAAGTTGAGTTGATCCACCATTAATTCTATAGAATTTTTGAGTAGTTGTTTTTAGAGCGCCCAAATCACCAAGGGTATTTCCTCTAACAAATTGATTTAAGTCGATTACATTTTGAACCGTTCCTTTACCATAAGTTTGTTTACTTCCAATGATAACCGCACGTTTGTAATCTTGCATTGCTGCTGCTAATATCTCAGAGGCAGATGCAGAAAACTCATTAGTCATAATTACCAAAGGGCCATCCCATTCTACTTTAGGATCTTTGTCATAAAGCACTTCTTTTTTACCTGCAGCCGATTTAATTTGAACAATTGGCCCTTGTTCTATAAACAATCCGCCAATGTCAACAACTGTTTTTAAAGAGCCGCCTCCGTTGTCTCTAACATCCATAATAATACCTTGAACACCTTCTTTTTTCAATCGCTCTAATTCTATAGCAATATCTTTTCCGGCATCACGGCTGTCTTTATTTTCAAAATCAATGTAAAATTTCGGTAAATAAATAACGCCATATTTAACTCCGTTTTTCTCCACTATACTTGATTTAGCATAGGTTTCTTCTATTTCAACTTCGTCTCTAATTATAGTAATCACTTTGATAGTACCATCTGGCTTCTTAACCGTAAGTCTAACTTCAGTACCTTTTGGTCCTTTTATTTTTTTAACCACATCGTCCAATCGCATTCCTACCACATCTACAGGCTCTTTATCGCCTTGTGCTACTTTTAAAACTAGATCTCCTGCCTCTAATTCTTTTTGTCTCCAAGCAGGCCCTCCAGAAATCAATTCTGTTATTTCAGTAAAATCATTTTTCTTTTGCAATCTAGCGCCAATTCCTTCTAGTTTCCCGCTCATGCTTACGTCAAAACGTTCTTTTTCATCTGGTGGAAAATAAGAAGTATGTGGGTCAAATCGAGTAGCGATTGTGTTTACAAAAATTCCAAACCAATCTTCTTTATCCAAATCTTTTATAAAAATAAAATTATCATCTAAAGATTTTAAAGTACTGGTACGAGTTTGTTTTTCCATTTGCTCATAAGTTTTTGGAGCAATAGTATCCATTTTAGCGATACTTGCTTTAAACTTATCTTCGGCTTCTTTTGTTAATTTATCCCCTTGTTTGGTTCTAAATTCAGTTAGCTTTTCTTCTGGAGATTTATTTTTGTTTTTTTCAACATCTGCCTGAACCTTTTGTTTTTCAACTAAAGATGCTAAAGTAGAAAGTTTTACTTGTTTTCTCCAACGGTCTTTAAGTTCTTCCACAGAAGTACAAAAAGAGGCTTTTTCATAATCGGTATCAATTTCTTCGTTAACAGAATAATCAATAGGGTTTTTTAATGCTTCTCTATAATATTCTTTGCTTTCCTCCATACGTTGTAATAATCGGTAGTAGGTAAGATCGAAAAAAGTAAGATCCTTATTTTTTATTTGATCATCAATGTCGATTTCATATTTTGAAAATTCATCTATATCCGATTGCAAAAAGAATCTTTTAGAAGGATCTATTGCATTAAGATAGTCTTTGTAAACTCCTTTAGAAAAATTGTCATCAATAGCAGCCGGATTATAATGTCCTTTTTCAATAACATAAGTTAACAATTCTAGTAAAAGTTTGTCTTTTTCAGGATCATTTTTGCCTTTCGGAATAAAACTCCAAAGACCAACACAAAGTGCTAGTACGAGAACTATTATTTTATAATGTCTTTTCATAAATTGAATAATTGCATTCATTAATTTTTGACTAAATTACATAAAAAACTATGCTGTAAAAGAAGGAGTTCGCATAATTTTTTGTTAAAACCAAGGTTAATGGCCAAAGTTATAAAAATTGTAATAAAATAAGACTCAAAATAATTACTTTTGTTACACAAAAATAAATTATAATGCCTAAAAGACCTTTAATATTAGTGACCAATGACGACGGGATTTCTGCTCCCGGAATTAGGGCTTTAATAGCTGTGATGCAAGAACTTGGAGACGTTGTGGTTGTGGCTCCCGATAGCCCACAAAGCGCTATGGGCCATGCAATAACAATAAACAACACGCTTCATTTAAATAAAATTTCTACCGAAAATGCTCCTGTAACCCAATACAGTTGCTCTGGAACTCCAGCCGATTGTGTAAAAATGGCAGTGAATGAAGTTTTGAAACAAAAACCCGATTTGTGTGTTTCTGGAGTGAACCATGGTTCTAATTCTTCTATTAATGTTATTTATTCTGGCACGATGAGTGCTGCGGTAGAGGCTGGTATAGAAGGGATTCCCGCTATAGGTTTTTCTTTATTAGATTACAATTGGGATGCCGATTTTGAGCAGATTAAACCATTCATAAAAAAAATAGCATCTCAAGTTCTTACTAATGGATTGCATGAAGGAACTGTATTAAATGTAAATTTCCCGAAACTTAAAACCCATGAAATTAAGGGAATTAAAATTTGCCGTCAAGCGAAAGCAATGTGGGAGGAAAAGTTTGATAAACGTGTAACTCCTTTTGGAAAAGAATATTATTGGTTATCTGGTGAATTTGTCAATTTAGATAAAGGTACCGATACCGATGAATGGGCTCTTTCCAACGATTTTATTTCTATCGTGCCTGTGCAATTTGATTTAACAGCACATCATGCTATTCAAACTTTAAATACATGGGAATTTTAAACTTATAAATATGAAAAAAACAGATTTATTCATTGGTTTTTTTATGGGAATTGTTGCTGCCTTCTTAGGAACTTTAATTTTTTTACTAACCTTTACCAAGGTGGATTCTCTTGAAGGATTAGCCACAATAAGGGAACAAGGAATCATGGGTAAAGTTCTTACTCTAGGAGCAATAATTAACTTGTTGCTGTTCTTTATTTTACTAAAAAATAATAAAGATTTAATGGCTCGAGGTGTAGTTTTAGCAACTATTATTTTAGCAATTTTTACAATGTTTGTATAATTTTTTATACCATTAAGAATCCTTTAGATTAAAAAAATAAATGAAATATTATATCATAGCAGGAGAAGCATCTGGAGATTTGCATGGAGCCAATTTAATGAAGGCGCTTTATATAGAAGATCCTTCTGCCGAAATTCGTTTTTGGGGTGGTGACTTGATGCAAAATGCTGGGGGCACTTTAGTAAAACACTACCGAGAACTTGCCTTTATGGGATTTGCAGAAGTACTGCTAAATTTAAATACTATTTTCAGTAATATAAAATTTTGCAAAGCCGATATTGACCAATTCCAACCCGATGTTTTGATTTTTATAGATTATCCTGGCTTCAATATGCGAATTGCAAAATGGGCTAAGAATAAAGGATACAAAACGCATTACTATATTTCTCCACAAATTTGGGCTTGGAAAGAAAGTAGAATAAAAGACATCAAAAGAGATTTTGATAAACTATATGTAATTCTTCCATTTGAAAAAGACTTTTACGAAAAGAAGCACCAATTTGCTGTGGAATTTGTAGGGCATCCGTTAATTGATGCCATCCATAATAGAACTTCCACCGATGATGCTTCCTTTAGAAAAGAAAACCATCTTGACGAAAAACCAATAATTGCCATTTTGCCTGGAAGCCGAAAACAAGAAATTTCCAAAATGCTTACTTTAATGTTAAGCGTTGTAAATGATTTTCCAGATTATCAATTTGTAATTGCAGGTGCTCCAAGTCAAGAATATTCGTTTTATGAGACTTTTTTGAAAGGGAAAAATATAAATTTTATTTCTAACGAAACCTATAATTTGCTAAGTCATTCGTATGCAGCATTAGTAACTTCAGGAACAGCAACCCTTGAAACCGCACTTTTTAAAGTTCCCGAAGTGGTTTGTTATAAAGGAAGTTGGGCTTCTTATCAAATAGCTAAAAGGATAATTACACTTAAATATATTTCTCTTGTCAATCTTATTATGGACGAAGAAGTGGTAACCGAATTGATCCAAGACGATTGCAACTCAGTTAAAATTAAAGCTGAATTGACCAAAATTTTAGAACCAAATTATCGAAAGGTATTATTAAAAAAATACGACCAGTTGGAACAAAAATTAGGCGGAATTGGAGCTAGTGAAAAAACTGCTCATTTAATTGTTTCAAATATTTCCTAGCCAAAAATTTTCAGGTTGTAACTTAGGTTACACATAATGAATTATTTACGTTTACTTTTGTAATAGATTTTAATTTAAATTATACTATTATGAAAAAAAACATGGGAAGCATAGATAAAAAAATACGCTTAGTTATAGCAGCAATTTTCGCTGCATTATATTTTTCGGGAATGGTTTCGGGTACTTTAGGGATAGTACTTTTAGCTTTAGCTACAATTTTTGCTTTAACAAGTTTAATTAGTTTTTGTCCGTTATATCTTCCTTTTGGGATAAATACTGCTCCTAAAGAAAAGAAATAAATATTTTTTAGAATTTAATCTTTTTTTGTACTTTTAGTATAATGAGAGTATTACAATTTCCACTAATAAAAATTACAGGCTGTTTTGTATCTGGGCTTCTCTTTGCTCATTATGCAAAACCGCCTTTTTTAATTGCTTTAATTACACTATTACTTAGTTTTATAGCAATTGTAATTACTTATTTAGTTCCAAGAAAAGCAATAGTTCCCAAAAATTACTTTGGTGTTGCGACATTTTTGACAGCATTTTTAATAGGTGTTTTTACCTTGGTTTCTAATAATCCAACAAGAAACAAACTGCACTATGTTCATTTTATTTCTTCTCAAAATAAAAATTGCGCAGCAACAATAACGATAAAAGAAAGACTAAAAAGCACCAAAGTTAATGACCGGTACATTGTTCAAATAATTACCCTTAACAGGAAAGAAAGTTGTGGAAAAGTACTTTTGAATATACGGAAGAACCAACACATTTCTGCTTTTGAAATTGGAACCTCCCTTAAAGTAGAGGGTATTTTTGATTTAAATAGAAATCCTAATAATCCAAACCAATTTGATTATGGAAGCTATTTGGAAAACCACCAAATATATGGGCAATTGTATGTGGAGCCTTCCAATATTCAGATAGGTTCTACAACTGATAAAGATATTGCTTATTATGCAAGTTTCTTGAGAAGCCAAATTATCCGAAACTTAGAAAAAAACCATTTCCACAAATCGGAACTAAGTGTAGTGGTTGCTTTAATATTAGGACAACAACAAGACATTTCGCCAGAAGTTGTTCGGGATTATCAGTATGCTGGAGCAGTTCATGTATTGTCGGTTTCGGGTTTGCACGTTGGTTTTATTTTACTTTTTATTACATTTTTATTAAAGCCTTTTCCAAATACTAGAACGGGTTCTATTGCCAAATTAATTATAGTAATTACCTTTTTATGGGCATTCGGAATATTAGCAGGTTTAGCCCCTTCGGTAGTGCGTTCTGTAACTATGTTTTCATTTGTTGCGGTTGGAATGTACCTTCGAAGAAGCATCAATATTTATAATACTTTAGCAGTTTCAGCATTCCTTATTTTGCTGATTCAACCCTCTTTTTTGTTTGATGTTGGGTTTCAGTTGAGTTATGTAGCACTATATTTTATTGTATGGCTACAGCCTTTACTAGCTTCTACATGGAATCCTAAATATAAAATTGTTAGCTATTTTTGGGATATTATTACCGTTTCTTTTGCAGCACAAATAGGAACTCTCCCAATTAGTATTTATTATTTTCATCAATTTCCAGGTTTGTTTTTCATTACCAATATTGTTATCCTTCCGGGAATGTCTTTAATTTTAGGACTTGGTGTAATGGTAATGCTTCTTGCAACCTTCAATTGGGTTTGGATGCCGTTGTTAAAAGCATTAGAATGGAGTATTTGGTTATTAAACAAGATAATTGCTTGGGTTGCTTCGTTTGAAAATTTTGTATTTAAAGATATTCCACTTCATTTATTAAGCATGTGGGGTTTGTATTTGGTTATTTTTAGCTTCGTTATTTGGATGAAAAAGCCAACCTATAGAAAATTTATTGCATCTCTATTTGCAATTATTATTTTACAAGGAATTGCTATTTCAATCAAATATTCCAATCAAAAGGTACAGGAATTTATTGTTTTTAACAAACAGGGCACAAGCATTTTCACCGAACGAATTGGAGATAAAGTTACGGTATTTTTTAGAGAGAAATTAGAAAAAAATGCAAATGCTAATTTGGTTTTGAGGTCCTATTTAGTAGCTAATTATTGTTCTATTCAAAAGAAGACGGCTATTTCCAATTTATTGTATTTCAAAAATAAGAAAATACTAGTTATTGATTCTTCTGGAGTATATCCAGAAAAAGAGTGTCCTGATATTATACTTTTGATAAATTCTCCTAAAATTAATTTAGAAAGGGTATTTCAAAATTGGAAGCCACAAAAAGTTGTAGTAGATGCTTCTAATTTCAAATCCTATTGCAAAGTATGGAAAGCAACTTGTGCAAAAGAAAAAATCCCTTTTCATAACACTGCAGAAAAGGGATTCTTTAAATTATAATTACGCTTTTTTAGTCTTCACTTTTTTAGTTTTCACTACTGGAGCAGGTTTTGGGTCGGCTACATAATTTGCAATAATCTTGTTAGCACTTGCAATCCAAGCTGATGGTCCTCCAGCAAGATAACCCGTACTTCCTAATTGCTCTAAATTTATTTTTTCGTCTTTAAGAGAAGGCTTAACAAACCAAACAGTTGGGTATCCCTGCACTTTAAACATTTGTTGCAGTTGCCCATTTTGTGCTTTAATTTCATCCGATTGTGGAGTTCTTCTTGGGTAATCCAATTCTACTAAAATAGCGTGGTCTTTGGCCCAAGTAGTAAATTCGGGTGTTTTAAAAACCTCATTTTGCAAACGAATGCACCAACCACACCAGTCACTACCTGTAAAGAATAAAAATAATGGCTTTTGTTCTTGTTTAGAAGCTTCAATTGCTTTGTTAACATCGGTATACCAAGTTTGTCCTTCTTGTGCTTGGGCAGTAACTGCTGAAACTACTAATAATAATGTAATAAATATCTTTTTCATGATGTATATTAAGATCTGTTTTAATAATTCCGAAATTTAATAAATTTATTTTACTTCTTGCATTAATTTTTTAATTAATGGTGAAATAGCTATTAATAATATTCCTAAAATTAATGCATATAGTGCTAATTGCAAATATCCATCTGCATAAACGGCAAGTTTTTCTGAATTGGAGGCCTCTTGTGAAGCCTCAGCAATATTTGCGCCTAATAAACCCGCAAAATATTGTCCGTAAGCACTTGCTAAAAACCACATCCCCATAATTACCGCTTGTGTTTTTTGTGGTGAAAGCTTTGTCATTGCCGACATTCCTATCGGGGAAAGGCATAATTCTCCAAAAGTAATTATGAACCACCCGAAAGTGAATAAATCTAATGATGTCCTCCCATTTGCATCAGCAAAAAATTTAGTATAATAAAAAACTGCAAAACCACCTGCAAGAAATAGAAATCCTAATCCAAATTTCACTACTGTATTTGGTTCTATTTTTCGTTTACTCATCCATAACCAAACCAAACCAACTAATGCAGCAAACCCAATTACAAAAAAGGAATTGGCTGAATTGTTTACTCCGTTTGGATCTAAGGTAACCCCTAAAACGGTATTATTAAGATTATGAGCTGCAAACAAACTTAATGAACCTCCGCTTTGTTCAAAAAATGCCCAAAAGAAAATGGAAAATATAATGAATACCAAAGCCGCTAATAATTTTTTGTTTTCTTGAATTGAAAAATTTCGCATTTCATAAAATAAATATAATAGTGCTACCGGACCAATAATGAACATAAAAATATCGGTATATTCGGTATTTGAAACCATTGTCATTATTATTGGAATAATAAGTAACGAACCTAAATAAGTTCCTATTTCTAATAATCTTCTTTTGGAAGTTTTCATTTCAGACAATGGAGACAATCCAATTTGTCCTAAACTTTTTTGGGTTTGTGTAAAAGTCAATAAACTAATTACCATTACAACTGCTGCAAAACCAAAAGCAAAATTCCAACGAAGATGTTCCGGAATTAAGGATTCCCATAGAGTTCCATTTGCAACAGCAATGCAGATGTATCCACCTATTAATGCACCTAGATTAACTCCAGCATAGAATAAAGAAAATCCAGCATCTCTTCTATTATCCTTTTCATTATATAATTTTCCTACCATGGTAGAAATATTTGGTTTAAAAAAACCGGTACCTATGATGGTAAAACTAATCCCAAAAAAGAAAAATTGTTTTGGATCAACAGCCAAAATTATACTTCCTACAATCATTAATAATCCACCCCAAAAAAGTGATTTTCTATATCCTAAAATTTTATCGGCAAATAAACCTCCAATAAAGGTAAAAGCATAAACAAAAGCTTGTGTAGCGCCATATTGTAAATTGGCTACTTTGTCATTCATGGTCAATTGATTTACCATGAAAATGACCAACATTCCCCGCATTCCATAAAAGCTGAAACGCTCCCACATTTCACTAAAAAATAAATACCACAATTGTTTTGGATATTTCCCTTTGAAGTCTTGAATTTGTTCTAAAGTTTTATTTGGATTCATTTACGTTATTGATTTAAAAAAACAAACCTACAAGAATTCTTGTAGGTTTGAAAGGTATAAAATATTTTAAAAGATTTAACGAACTCCGTGCATCATTTTTTTCAATTTAGGAGTAAGTGCCATTAATATTACAGAAGCTAGTCCGCAAAGAATAACAAATACCATAAAGAATTCAAATAAATTGTGGATTTCAAAACCTGCAAAAACAGGATTGTGGTCTGTAATTTGATTATCTGCTAGTAATTTTACTTGCTGAGCAGTTAGTGTTATTTTTTTGTCTAAAACCGCTTGTAAATCAATTCCCATTTCTTTTGCTTTATTAAATTTGTCTCCCGTTGCAGGCAAGATAGAACCAAGAGTTCCCGCTAGGGCATAACCAGAAGCATTGGATAAAAAGAAAACTCCGTACAATAAGGAAGAAAAACGTTTTGGAGATAATTTACCTACTAAAGATAATCCTATAGGAGACAAACACAACTCCGCACAAGTTTGAATTAAATACAAAAGGATTAACCATTTGATTGCTAATAATCCGTTATTTCCTAAATCTTTTACATTGTGAGCAATAATGAAATAACTCAAAGCTACTAAGGCTAAACCAACGGCTTGTTTTACTGGAGATATTGGTTCTCTGTCTTTACTTCTTAGATAATCCCATAACATACTGAATGGAACAGCAAAAGCAACTACAAATAATCCGTTGAAAATTTGCACCATTGATGGTGGCATATTGTAACCGAAGAAGTTTCTGTCGCATTGGTTATCGGCAATGAAAGTCAAGGAAGACCCTGCTTGTTCAAAAGCAGCCCAAAAGAATATTACGAAAAAGGCAACAATATAAATTACTTTAATTCGATCTTTTTCAACTTTAGTAAGCGAAGAATCGGAGATAATTAATCCTGCTAATGATAAACCACTAGCATAAATTAAGGAGTAAATAGCATTCTGACCAAAAAGGTAATGAAATGTCAAACCTAGACCAACAAACGCAATAACTGCTCCAATTAAAGCCGTTTGTGAGAATACCGCTTTTTGAGATTCTCCTTCTTCATAGTCATCATTAACATTATGTTTAGGTAATCCTCCTAAAGGTCTGCCTTCTGGGGTGATTACATATTTGTTTTTTAAGAAATAGAAAACCGCAGTTCCTATTAACATTGCAACAGACGCTGCTAAGAATCCCCATTTGAAAGCATGAATGTCTCTTACCCCTCCAGAATCTTTAACATCTCCAACGATTGGGCAAATTAATTGACCTAAGAAAGCTCCTAAGTTAATTCCCATATAGAAAATAGTGAATGCTGTATCTAGTTTACTTTTTTCTTGTTTTGGATATAAACTTCCTACCATTGAAGAAATATTTGGTTTGAAAAAACCATTTCCAAAAACAATAATTCCTAAGGCAACCCACATTAGGGTAGTTGCAAAAGCAATATTGGTTCCAAAAACACTAGCACTAGTAAATAATAAAAATTGACCTACAGCCATCATTAATCCGCCAAGTAGAATACAATTTCTGTTTCCAAAAAAACGATCGGAGATGAAGCCACCTAACATTGGAGTCAAATAACAAAGTCCTAAAAATCCTCCATAAATTAAGGAAGCAGTTTCTTCTTTCATCATTAAGGAATTAACCAAGAATAAAGTTAGAATTGCACGCATTCCATAGAAATTGAAACGTTCCCACATTTCGGTTCCAAATAATACCCAAAGCCCTTTTGGATGTTTTGTTTTTACAGCTGTTTCACTCATTTTTAATAGTTTTAGTTTTTATTTAGTTTGTTATAGTTGATTATTATTAGTTTCTTTTTTAATTTATTTCTGATTTATAAGCCAAACAAGCCAAAATATCTTTTTCTGTCAATTCTGGATAATCGGAAATAATTTCTTGAAAACTCATTTCGTTAGCAAGCCAACTCAAAACATCGTAAACAGAAATTCGAGTTTCTCGTATACATGGTTTACCAAATCTCTTATTTGGATCCCGTTTTATTATGTCTTGGTATTTTATCATTTTTTTAATTTTTTATGTCATCACAAATTGTGATGAGTTAAAATTATAGTTTCTCTTTTATAAAATTTGTCATTTTGTTAAACAACTGAATTCTAGTTTTACCACCATAAATTCCGTGGTTTTTGTCGGGATACACCGCCCAGTCAAATTGTTTGTTGGCTTGAACCAAGGCTTCTATAAACTGCATCGAATTTTGAAAATGCACATTGTCATCGGCCGTTCCGTGAATTAATAGGAAATTTCCTTTTAATTTGTCTGCAAAATTTATTGGCGAGTTGGTATCATAGCCACTTGCATTTTCTTGAGGGGTTTGCATGTAACGTTCTGTATAAATACTGTCGTAGAAACGCCAGTTGGTAACCGGAGCTACTGCAATTGCCATTTTAAATACATCGGCTCCTTTTAAAATACAGTTGCTTGCCATAAATCCGCCGTACGACCATCCAAATATACCAATTCTAGTTTTATCTACGTAACTATAATTTCCAATTACTTTTGCGGCATCAATTTGATCTTCCACTTCATATTTTCCTAACTCTTTTTGTGTCATTTTTTTGAAATTAGCCCCTTTAAATCCTGTTCCTCTTCCATCCACACAAATGGTAATATAACCTTGTTGGGATAGCATCATAAACCACATATCGTTAGCATCCAACCAATCGTTAGCCACTTGTTGTGAACCTGGTCCAGAATATTGGTACATAAATACCGGATATTTTTTAGTAGCATCAAAATCTTTTGGCTTAATCATCCAAGCGTTTAGTTTGTTGCCTTTTTCGGTAGTCAATTCAAAAAACTCTTTCGTTGGAAGATTGTATTTTTTTAACTTTTCGGTAAGTGCTGTGTTGTCAACAATCCCTTTTACTTGTTTTCCGTCTTTGGAATTATTCAAGGAATAGGTTGGCGGAGTAGTTGCAGAAGAATAGGTGTTAATGAAATAATCAAAATTCGGACTAAATGTAGCCGCATTAGTACCTACTTGTTGGGATAGTTTTACTTTGTTTTTACCATCAAGAGAAATTTTATACACATCTCTCACAATAGAACCATTTTCGGTAGATTGGTAATAAACTGTTTTCGATTTTTCATCAAAACCATAATAAGAAGTTACTTCCCAATTGCCTTTAGTAACTTGGTTTTTTAACTTTCCAGTTTTGTCGTATAAATAAATATGGTTGTAACCATCTTTTTCGGAAGTCCAAATGTAACTATTGTCTTTTAAAAAGGTTAAATTATCGGTAACATCCACATAGGCAGTATCTTTTTCATTCATAACCACTTTAGCAACGCCAGTAGTTCCATCTATAAAAATCAAATCTAAATTATCTTGGTGGCGGTTTAAAACTTGAGCGCAAAGCACGTTAGCATCGTTAGTCCATTTCATTCTTGCAATATAGAAATCCGAATAGTTGCTTAAGTTGATTGCTTTAGAACTAGCAGCTACAACATCATAAACAAACAAAGATACGACCGCATTTTTTTCTCCTGCTTTTGGGTATTTAAAAGTTTCTACCGTTGGGTATAAATCTTTTTTATAAACAGTCATGGAAAACTCAGTAACTTCGCTTTCATCAAAACGGATGTAAGCTAATTTTTTGCTGTCGGAACTCCAATCGAAGGCTCTTACAAAAGCAAATTCTTCTTCATAAACCCAGTCGGTAATTCCGTTAATGATGGCATTTTTCTTTCCGTCGGTAGTGATTTGAGTTGTTTTTTTGGTAGCTAAATCCAAAACAAATAAATCATTTGCTTTAGCATAACCAATTTTAGTCCCATCTGGAGAAAATGTAGGCTCCTGAACTTGATCTAATAATTTAGTGATTTCTTTAGTCGCGATGTTGTACAAATAATAATCTGCGGTAAACGAATGGCGAAAAATAGGATTGGTATTATTAGCAATAAGAATTTGCTTTTCGTCGTTGCTAAAAGTGAAACTGTCAATTCCATCTGCTAATACAGGAACACTTTTAGTGTCAATTAATGTGGCAACTTTTTGCAATGTAGCATAATCAAATAAATCAATTTGTTGACTGCTAGTGGCTCTGTCCGAGTTAAGAACGGTGTATTGGTTCGTGTTTTTTAAAGATTGTAATTCGTCCATTGCTTTGGCACGAAAAGCTCCGGTGTAAATTTCTTCTACCGTTATTTTTTGCTGTGCAATTAGAGAAAAAGCTGTTAAAAGGAAAAAGGCAATAAGTTTAATTGATTTCATTTTTGTATTGTATTATAAAACGATATCAATTTTAGTGAAAAATTTGCATATAATAATGTTTTTTACCGAAAATATAGTTTTAAGCATCATTATAAATGTTTAACCTTAATTAGGAATACTTTATTTTATTTTTTTGTACTCCTTTTCCATTTCATTAATAACATCTTTAACTTGTTCTACCCCTATTCTCTTGGCTTTTATTTTTTTGTTTTTATCTAAAATATAAATTACTGGTGTAGAATAAATATCATATTTATTAATTACATTATTAAGATGTGCTCCATCATAAACATTAATCCAATCTTGTAATCCATTATCAGCAATATATTTTAAGTATTTTTCTCCTTCGTGTAAGGTATATACACTATAAACTTTTACATCTTTTTTATCCTGTTTTAATTCATTATATAATTTAATTAACTTGGGAATCTCTTTTTGACAATGCCCGCAATCTACATCCCAAAAAACTAAAATAATAAAATTAGCATTTACCGAATAAAGGTGGTTGAACATTTTATTTAATGTGCTTTCATTTGCATAATACACCTTAGTAGCTTCCTCACTATTTTTGGCTGCTTCAAAGCCCATCTTTTTTACGGTATCATAATCCTCTGCTTTTATCATGGATAAATCGGGAGCCATAGAACCAATTAATAGTGGTTTTAATAAATCGGCTCTTTTAATTATTTTGTTTATTACGGATTCATCATCATAAATCCCTACTGCCTTACCCGTTTTAAAATATTGATCTGAAATATGAACAAAAACTTTATCCAACCCCATTATATTAGAAGTTTCATAATTATAGGTTAAATGTGCCAAAATGTACTTGTAAAGCAGACTCCCTTGTTTCGTTTTGTCTAAAATCCTATCTACTTCTACATTCACTGAATCTGGATTCGATAGAATAACAGATGTAAAATATTTTTTTAGTTTAGGAAAAAAGAATGGATTTCGCATAGATGCCTCCTCTTTAAAATCTATATTATCCCAATAATGTTTTTTGTAGTAATTGTATGCTACTATACTATCTGGTCTTCCGTTAGATGCCTTTGGTATATCTAGCAAAACTTTTTCCATTTTTAAATTTATAACATCTGCAATATAAGTTGATTTGTTCTTCTCTAAAAAGTTTTGTTCGTAAGCTTGGATTCTTTTGTCTAAAACTTTTTGTTTATCATTTAAAAGTAGTGTGTCTTTTTTAGTTTTAACATTAATAGAAGTTCTATAATCTTGAAATTCTTTATTTTGTTTATTAATGAATTTTATATAATCAAAAAAATCGTTTTCAAGAGAAACGTTAGCTGATAAACCTTCTAAATCGTTTTTTGCTATATCACTATTAAGCTCTAATTTTTGGGTTTGATCATCAATAAAAAAATCAAAATAAATAGTTTTTTTCTGACTTACTAAAGAGTAAATCCCTTTGTCCAATTTGGTTTTTCCTTTAAAAACAATTCTGCCATTTTTTATTGTAGTGCAAGTATCTTTGATTAGCGTTTTATCAAACTGATAAAATGTAAGATATGCTATCGTATCATTACAATTTTTTAGATTAATTGTAATATCATAACCCGATTGTGAATGCGCATAAATAGCTGAAAAACAAAAAACAAAAGTTAAGAAAATTTTTTTCATAAAAAAATTATTTATAATTTATATCTAATAATTATATTGTTCAAAAATAGTTTTTTTTTATTTAATTCTGCAAATAAATATGAATCTAAAAAAGGGAATATTGCTTCTATTAAATAAAAAAGTAATAGAATAAATGATTGACACAGTTTATTGCACCCTCCCAGGTTATGCCCCAACTACAATCCATCATGCCCCAACTACAATCCATCATGCCCCAACCACAAGTGCGGGCGCTCCAACTACAAATTTGTATAAGAAAAGCATAATGTGAGCCAACAAATCCCAATAAAAAAGCCTCCTCAAATACTTGAGGAGGCT
>CANGCT010000061.1 GCA_947452415.1 Flavobacteriaceae bacterium | reverse complement strand
TATAGAAGCAATAGTCTTAGTTGGATTAGTTACCGCTTGTCTCTTAGCAGGATCACCTACTTTAATTTCTCCACCTTCTACAAAAGCGATGATAGATGGTGTTGTTCTTTTTCCTTCAGCATTAGGGATAACTACTGCTTCATTACCTTCCATTACAGAAACACAAGAGTTTGTTGTACCTAAATCAATTCCGATTATTTTACCCATTTTTATTTATATTTAATTATATTGAATACTTATTTAACAACTCGAGTAGCAATAATCAATCTTTGTGCCAATAGAATAAATAATTGTAATTGTCAGTTTTTGATAAAATTGTCGTAAATTGATATGACAACATGACACAAATACTATTAAACCAGAGGTAAATTATAGCAAATTCGCAATTAAAGAGTTATTAAAACTCTATTTTTTTGGTTATTCGATTATATTTGTACTTTAAATTAAACTTTTCTTATGGAAGAATGTATCTCGATTTTTGACATGCTAAAAATTGGCGTTGGACCATCAAGTTCGCACACTCTTGGACCTTGGCGTGCTGCCGAACGTTTTCTGGTAGAACTTCGAAAAGCAAATAAATTGGAAATGGTCCATTTTATTAAAGTCGATTTATATGGTTCTCTTTCATTAACTGGAACGGGGCATGCTACCGATTTGGCAGTAATGCTAGGTTTGAGCGGTCAAGATCCTGAATATATCCCTGTGGAAAATATTGCTACAATTATAAAAGAAATTAAAGATACTAACATTCTTCTTTTAGGAAACACATTTGAAATTCCTTTTTATGTAGAAGAAGATATCAAATTCAATAAAAATTTCTTGCCGTTTCATGCCAACGGAATTACCTTTTCTGCTTCCTTTTTTGACAACACCGAATACTCTTCAACTTTCTACTCTATTGGTGGTGGATTTGTGGTGAAAGAAGAACGCATCAATGCCCAAAAGAAACATGCAATAAAATGTGCGTTCCCCTATCCTATTCAAAATGCAAAAGAATTATTAGACTATTGCACTGCCCAAAATAGATCTATTTCAGAAGTAGTTTACGAAAACGAAAAATCGATGCGTTCGGAAGAAGTTATTCACAACGAATTAATGCGCATCTGGGATACCATGCTAGAATGTATGTACATTGGATGTCACAGTGAAGGCATACTTCCTGGCGGATTAAATGTGCGCAGAAGAGCATTTGATATGCATCAAAATTTAATTGGACTATCCAATTATTCCAATCCGCAAGAATGGATGGAATGTATTCGAAAAACCGAAGTGAAATTCCGTCAAATACTAAAATGGGTTTCGTGCTTTGCCTTGGCAGTTAATGAAGTAAATGCTTCTTTAGGTCGCGTAGTTACTGCACCAACTAACGGAAGTGCTGGAGTTATTCCTGCCGTTTTAATGTATTATTTGGTAATTGAAAACCACCAAGCTGGTGAAAAAGAAATCAAACAATTTTTAATGATTGCTGGAGAAATTGGAAGTATTTTCAAAAAAGGATCTACCATTTCGGCAGCAATGGGTGGATGTCAGGCAGAAATTGGCGTATCCTCGGCAATGGCAGCAGCAGCACTTTGTGAATTAATGGGTGGTACTCCTGCTCAAGTACAAATGGCAGCCGAGATTGCTATGGAGCACCATCTCGGTTTGACCTGTGACCCTATTGGTGGTTTGGTTCAAATTCCGTGTATAGAACGAAATACTATGGGTGCAATTAAGGCAATTAATGCCGCAGAATTAGCCCTAGAAACGGATGCCAAAAACGCCAAAGTTCCTTTGGATAAAGTTGTAGATACCATGTGGCAAACCGCTAAAGATATGAACTCTAAATATAAAGAAACTTCCGAAGGCGGATTGGCCATAGCAGTTAATTTTGCCGATTGCTAAAATTCTATTTTTCTGAAAATAGAATTTCTTATATCTAGATAGTTTTTAATTTAAAACTCATAACTCCAACTAATAGTGCCAAAAAAATTAGACGTAACTGCTGTTTGATTTCTTAAAAAAACGGCTTCTTTAGAATTGAAATACCGTGCTTCGGTTCGTATTTTCATTTTGGAATTTGGCAAATAATCAAAATTAAGTGACGTTCCAAAAGTTTTAAATTCCTTGGTACTTGCTATCATAACATTTTTTACATCTTGATAATACTCGCCTCTCAAGGCAGTTTGCCATTTAGAATTTATAGTATATTGGGTTAGGACAACTGGACTAAACCAATTAGAATAACTTGCACCATCGGTATTTTTTTGTAATCCAAAATCAAATCCTGCAATAGTTCGAAATTTATTTTTCCATTTGAAATCATAGTATAAATTACTAAAATATCGAGTTCGTAAATCGGTTTCTAGAGGTTCATCCCCTATAAAAAAACTCCAATTTAAAGTAGCATTATCCGAAGGTTTATATACTATTTGAGAGCCAAAACTCGGCAATGCTTTTTTGTTGGGCTTATTAATTCGTTGCCATCCATTGGTTAGTAAAGTTGAAAAACTCCATTTTGCAGATGGTGAGTAATTATACTTTATTCCTGTCATAAAATAGGGCGAATTTTCTGCCAAGATTGAACGAGTTAGTGTTAAATTAGAAGCCGTAGTTGCCGATTCAAATCCAATGTAACTGGGCATAATTCCAGCTTCTATAGTTTGTTTTTTATCGGTATCCAAATACAACCCTAAGTAGGCTTCGCTAATATATTTCATTTTTTCATTAGCGTAATTATCCTCTACATACGTACCCGAATGTAAAGCAAAACTTCCGTATCCATTTTCAAATACAACCTTCGCTCGAAGCAAACCAATATTTAGATTCCCTTCATTTTGACGGTTATGGTTGAACATAAATGGCAACTTTTTTTCAGCATTAGAATTTTGAAAATCATTGGAATAATACGTTTCCAAAAAACCAGAAAAGGTGATTTTTACTTCTTTATTTTCCTGAGAAAAAAGACAGGAAGTACTACTTAAAAATAGAATCAAATAAAAACAATTAAACTTCATTACAATTGAATTTTATAAAGGGATAATAAATTATCTCCAAAATTAATATTGGCAAATTTACCCATTTTTTCTATGTAACGGAACATTTAACGTTGGTGAATAAACCATTGGATATTCTTCAATTTTCACATCGCTTTTATCCAATCCGAATGCTTTTTCATCGGATAATGATAATTTTTTTAACCAAAAATAAGTAGTTAACATCCATCCTTCTTTAAATGCAAATTCATTTTCAACAGAGATGAATTTTTCAATAATTACAAATTTAAAATCAGGTTCGTTGTTATATTTTGTTGAACCATCTGGGCGAATATGTAAGTTTAGTTCTTTTCTATCCACCAATTCTTGTACGATTTTTTTGAAATATAGTTCTACTTTTGGTTGAATACGGAAACCAACATTTAAAACTACTTTAATTACTTTATCGTCTAATAATTCAATAACTTCATAGTTTAAAGCAAATGGATCGTTGGTTCTATTGATATGTAAAAACCAATACACATCAGCTCTTTTTGGTTTTTTTGCAAAAATAGATTTAATGATTTTCTCTTCAATTTCATACGTTTTATCTGCTTTAGATAAATAAATTAAATGTGTAGCATATTTCGGAATGCTATCATCTTCGCTTAATTCATTTAAAATTGGAGTTTGCTCTTTTAGATTAGTAAATCTTAAAAAAGTATTATTAATTTTTCTAGAATAATACCAAACATACATCACCATAAAAATAAATAGTTCAAAAAACAAGAACATCCATCTTTGTTTGATTTTAGAAACATTTGCAATAAAAAAAGAGATTTCAATAATAGCAAAAATTACTAAAATTAAAGTTACTAAAGACAATCTAACTTTTTTGATATAAACCAAATAGTATCCTAGTAAAACGGTGGTCATCATCATTGCTATAGTAATAGAAAAACCATAGGCAGCCTCCATATTAGTAGAGTTTTTGAAATATAAAATCATCAAAACACAACCAAACCAAAGAATATTATTGATAGAAGGAATATAGATTTGACCTTTTAAATTAGTTGGATTTTTAAGTGTGACTCTTGGCCAAAAGTTCAACGAAATAGCTTCGTTTATTAAGGTAAATGAACCACTAATTAAGGCTTGAGATGCAATGATTGTTGCAAATGTTGCAATAAATACTCCTGGTAATAAAAACCAATGGGGCATAATAGCATAAAATGGATTTCTGCCTAAAAGCAGTTCTCCCTGATGTACCATCAACCAAGCAGATTGTCCTAAATAACTAGCAACAAGACTTATTTTTACAAAAATCCAAGTCAATTGAATATTCTCTTTTCCGCAATGCCCTAAGTCAGAATACAATGCTTCGGCACCAGTAGTACATAAAAAAACTGCACCAAGTAACCAAAAACCTTTTGGATATTGTGTTAGTAATTCATAAGCATAAACAGGATTCAGTGCTTTAATAATCATTGGATGATGTAGTATTTGAGAAACTCCCAAAACCAATAACATAGTAAACCAAATAAATATGGCTGGACCAAAAATAGATCCTACTTTTTGGGTTCCGAAGCGTTGAAAAATAAATAACAAGGATATTATTACCACCACAATTGAAATTGTTGGAATATTCGGAATAACATCGCCAAGTCCTTCTACTGCAGATGCAACAGAAATTGGAGGCGTAATAATTCCATCGGCTAAAAGAGTGGTTGCGCCAAGAATAGTTGGAATAACTAATTTGCCTTTTCCGAAACGTTTCACTAAGGCATAAAGCGAAAATACGCCACCTTCACCATGGTTATCTGCCGAAAGTGTAAGTATTATATATTTTAAAGTTGTTTGAAAAGTAAGAGTCCAAAACACACAAGAAACGCCACCATAAACTAATAGTTCTGTTATTTGTTTGGTTCCAATGATTGCTTTCATTACGTATAACGGACTAGTTCCGATATCGCCATAAATAATTCCGAGTGCCACTAAAAGTGTTACTGCTGTAATTTTATGTTTTGTTGTTTGATTCATTATTTAGATTTTTAAAAATTAGACAAAGAGCCCCTTATTGCTTTGTTTTTTCACATGCAATTCAATTTATAATTCGTAATTCATAATTCGTAATTTTATGAAGTATTAAACCTATAGCCTACCCCTGATTCGGTAAGGATAAATTTTGGTCGATTGGGGTCTTCCTCAATTTTTTTTCGAAGTTGTGCTACAAAAACCCGTAAGTATTGGGTTTGTTCAGAATAACTTTGTCCCCAAATTTCTTTAAGGATGTATTGATGGGTTAAAACTCTACCATCATTTTTTACTAGAAGCGTAAGTAGATTATATTCAGTTGCTGTAAACTTGACGATTTCTTCATTAACTTTAACAATTCTGGAAGCAAAATCTATTAATATATTTCCAAAATTCAGGATTGATTCATTTGTATTACTAGATTTACTTCGCAATGCAGTACGGATTCTGGCAAGTAATTCTTGAGTTCTAAATGGTTTTGTGAGGTAGTCATTAGCACCATTATCTAATGCTTTTACAATTTCTTCTTCGGCACTTTTAACCGTTAAAATAATAATCGGATTATGGTACCATTCGCGCAATTTCACTAAAACTTCTTGCCCATCTTGATCTGGCAAACCTAAATCTAACAGAATTAAATAGGGTTGGTAACTTGCAGCAGCCGTTATTCCTTCTTTTCCGTTAACAGCAAAATGAACTTTATAGTCATTCGCTTCCAAAGAAATTTCTAATAACTTTCTTATTTGAACTTCATCATCAATAACCAATATGGAAAAACCATTACTCATTTTTCAAGGAATTAATAGGTAAACAATCTACATTAAATTCTAAGGTAAAAATAGCGCCACCACCTTCAGCATTTTTTAAAAAAATAGTTCCGTTTTGAGCCTCTACAAATCCTTTTACAATAGATAATCCCAATCCGGTACCACCTGTTTTAGAATCTTTAAATCTATGAAATTTATCAAATGCTCTATCAATTTGATCTTCAGGAAATCCATAACCATTATCAGAAATAGTGATGATGCACTTTTTTATCAAATCAATATGCCTATCAAAATCAACATCTACATCATATTTAACATTGATTTCAATCGTTGCTCCTTTGGGAGTATGCTGGGAACAATTGTAAATTAAATTATAAATAATTTGTTCCATCAGGCCATAATCTAATTTAAATAGAGGCAAATTATCATTAATTAAATAAACAATTTTATGGTCTTTAGTTTCCTCCGTTAAACGATTGCATACATTATAGATAATTTCTTTAACATCACACCAGTCTAATTTTGGATGAATATAACCCGATTCTAAACGAGACATATTCAAAAGATTTTCCACCTGATAATTTAATTTCATGGATGCTTTTTCAATTTCATTAAACAAATTTTGTTGTTTTTCGATAGATAAATTTACATTTTTTTGCTGTAAAGTATCAATAGAACCTACAATTGCTGCTATTGGAGTTCGCAATTCATGTGATAATGAATCTAATAATGTATTATATAATTTCATTGTACTTGCTCTAGTTTCTTTAATGTGAATGGCACGTTGCATTCTTCGAAACTTATTGGTTAACACAGCATTAATTAATGCTATTATGAAAAACATTATCAATAAAAATGCATCTTCGGCATTATCAATATGAAGGGTGTAATAGGGTTTTATAAACAAATAATCTAATGCCAAAGCACTTAAGATGGCTGCCAATAAAACCGATTTAATTTCTAGAAAAATGGCTAATAAAGAAACTAAAAGCAAAAGGATATATCCTACAATTTTATAATCGATAGAATCTCTAACGATAAGACATAACAACGATACAAACACCACTGATAGTATGCTGATTAAGTAAGGTTTAGAAGGACTCTTATGAAATAACTTTTCCATTGTTATTATTTTTGACAAAGTTACGGTAGAACTTGTTTGTTAAAAATAATAATAGATATAGAAAGTATAAAGATTTTATAAAGATTATTTTTTCCTACTATTAACACAACTAAACAAATAGGTTTTACTACTTTTACAATCTCAAATTTAATATCAGAAATCTAATATCTAATATTCCATTATCCCATGTCAGTAGCAAAAAAAGATTATAAAAGAATAACTACCAAGTCCTTAATTGAAATGAAAGCCAACGGAGAAAAAATCTCTATGTTAACGGCTTACGATTATACTATGGCTAAAATTGTAGACACTGCAGGTGTTGACGTGATTTTGGTAGGAGATTCTGCAAGTAATGTTATGGCGGGTTATGAAACCACTTTGCCTATTACTTTAGATCACATGATTTATCATGCCTCTTCGGTAGTTAGAGCAGTGCAAAGAGCATTGGTAGTGGTTGATCTACCTTTTGGAAGTTACCAGTCTGATCCTAAAGAAGCTTTACGTTCTTCCATCAGAATTATGAAAGAAAGTGGTGGTCATGCTGTAAAATTAGAAGGTGGAAGCGAAATTAAAGATTCTATTAAGAAAATATTAAATGCTGGAATTCCTGTAATGGGTCATTTAGGATTAACACCACAATCTATTTATAAATTTGGAAGTTATACCGTTCGTGCTAAAGAAGAGGAAGAAGCAGAAAAACTTATTGAAGATGCTAAATTATTAGAAAAACTTGGTTGTTTCTCTTTAGTTTTAGAAAAAATACCAGCACATTTAGCAGAAAAAGTGGCACAAAGTATCACTATTCCCGTAATCGGAATTGGTGCTGGTGGTGGTGTTGACGGTCAAGTATTGGTTATTCACGATATGTTAGGAATGAATAATGAATTTAGTCCACGTTTTTTAAGAAGATACTTAAACCTTTACGAACAAATGACTGCTGCAATTAGTAATTATGTTGCTGATGTGAAAAGCAAAGATTTCCCGAATGCTAATGAGCAGTATTAAGCCCCCTAACCCCCAAAGGGAAAATTATCATGAAAATCGTTTCCAATAAATCCAACCTTCAAGTTCTTCACGAAGACAATCATATTATTGTGGTTAATAAACGTGTAGGAGATATTGTACAAGGTGATAAAACTGGAGATAAACCCCTTTCGGAAGTTGTTAAAGAATACCTTAAAGAAAAATACAATAAACCAGGTGAAGTATTCTTGGGCGTGGTGCATCGATTGGATCGACCTACTACCGGAATAGTTGTCTTCGCTAAAACTAGTAAAGCCTTAACTAGATTGAACGAACTTTTTAGCAATCGCGAAACCCAGAAAACCTATTGGGCTGTGGTAAAAAACAAACCACCTAAAAACGAAGATAATTTGGTTCATTTTATAAAAAGAAATGAAAAAAATAATACTTCCAAAGCGCATATTAAAGAAGTTCCCGACAGTAAAAAAGCCTCTTTAGATTATAAAATCATCAAAGAATTAAACAATTACTTTGCTTTAGAAATAAACCTTCACACAGGGAGACACCATCAAATTCGGGCTCAATTATCCTTTATAGATTGTCCTATAAAAGGCGATTTAAAATATGGTTTTGATAGAAGTAATCCCGATGGAGGTATTCATTTACATGCTCGAAAATTAGTTTTTACTCATCCCGTTACTAAAGAAGAATTAACAATACTCGCTCCTACACCTGAAGAGGTTATTTGGAACGCAGTGTAAATAAGTTTTTGGATTAAATTTAGAATTACTACTTTTATAAACCCTAATCTAAATTTTATAACCATGAAAAACTTAAAAATTGCTATCCTACTAGGAATTTCCTCTTTCGTTGGATATTCACAAGATCATTTCTCTGGAATTAGCACTTCTAATCGAGTTGGAATCTTAAATGGAATACTAAATCCAGCAGAATACTCCAATTTATCGAAGAAATTCGAAGTAAATCTGTATGGAATTAGTATAGACATTAACAATAATAAAATTGGATTTAGCGATTTAACATCTAATAATAATTTACAAGATTTAATTTTTAAAGGAAAAGATCCCGTAAACCTTAATTTTGATGGACAGATTGTTGGTCCAAGTGTTGCAATCAAATTATTAAAATGGGGTTTTGCTATAACCACAAAAGCCAATTTAAAATTTGATTTAATGAATATAGATCCAAACATTGGTAATGCAATCAATAATAACAACATAGGAGCAGCTTTAACAGTATTTAATAACAATTTCAATCAAAGATTGATTGGAACTTCCTATGGAGAAGTTGGATTTTCAATTGCCCGTCCAATAATTGACAACGATAAAAATAGTTTTAGCGCTGGTGTTACGTTGAAACTATTGTTTCCAGGTTCCTATTCAAATTTTGGGCTTAAAGATTTAAATGGAACTATTACACAAGTAGGATCAGCGGCCTATTTGACCACTAACCAACCTGCAAATTTAAATATTGCTTATTCTGGAAGTTTAGCTAATAGTTTTTCAAATTTTAGCGATTATACTAAATCTATTTATGGAGGGTTAAATGGGATTGCAAGCGATATTGGATTTACATATAAATGGAAGGATGGCCCAAGTAAATATAAAATTAAAGCAGGATTGGCAATCAGAAATATTGGGAGTATGACCTATAAGGATAATAACAATTCTTCAACTAATTATATTTTAAACATCCAACCTAATTCAGCTAATCCAAATGGATTAAATTTAAATTTGTTTTCTAATGTAAACAACTTAAATAACGTAGAAAATATTTTATATAATAATGGATATTTGACAAAAATTAACGGGCAAAAAGATTTCAAAGTAAATCTCCCTACTCTTTTAACTTTTTATAGTGATATTAAAATTGCTTCTAAAATATATATTACTGGTTATCTTCAAAATAAGTTAAAAAATGACACTAACAATAATCAAATAACAGCTTTGAATATAGTATCAGTTACTCCAAGGATAAATTTAGGTTTTTTTGAAACCTATGTACCTATATCAAATAATCAAATTTCTGGAACTACAGTTGGTTTTGGATTTCGTTTAGGAGGCTTTTATTTAGGTTCTAATTCTATAATTTCGTCTATAACTAGCAATGCCAAACAAGCCGATATTTACACAGGTTTTAGATGGAGTTTTTTATAAAATAATGGAATATAAAACGAATATTAAATATAGAAAAGATAAACTTCAAGACTTATTAAAGTCGATACTTAGTAATGAAGAAGAAATAATCACAGCCTTATATAATGATTTTAAAAAACCAAAATTTGAGGCTGTTGTTACCGAAACAAGTTATGTAATTTCCGAATTAAAACATACTATTAAAAACCTATCCAAATGGGCAAAACCAGAGTATGTAATACCTTCGTTATTAAATTTTCCTTCAACTGATTATATCCTGAAAGAACCTTATGGCAACGTTTTAATTATTGCACCTTGGAATTATCCTTTTCAATTAGCACTTTGCCCTTTAATAGCAGCCGTTGCAGCAGGAAATTCAGTGGTTGTTAAACCATCCGAACTTACTCCTTCTACATCGTCAGTTATATCTAAAATCATTACAGAAGTATTTAATGAAAACCATGTGCAAGTTATAGAGGGTGGCGTTGCCGTTTCGCAAGAATTACTAGCACAACGTTGGAATTACATTTTCTTCACGGGCAGTGTTGCCGTTGGAAAAGTAGTTGCAAAAGCTGCTGCCAATTTTATGACCCCAACTACTTTAGAACTTGGCGGAAAAAACCCTTGCATTGTAGGAGAAAACTGCAACATCCAACTTACTGCAAAACGAATTGTTTGGGGAAAATTTCTTAATGCTGGACAAACCTGTATAGCACCAGATTACCTTTTAGTGCATTCTAAAAATAAGATTCCATTAATAAAAGCACTTCAAGAAGAAATCCTTTTAGCTTATGGAGAAAGCCCCGAAACGTCAGAAGATTATCCAAGAATTATAAATGAAAAAAATTGGTTGCGTTTAACCCAATTTTTAGAAAATCAAACTATTATTTATGGAGGGCAGAATAATCAAAACACCAACTTCCTTGCTCCAACTCTACTTGACGAACCTAAATTAGACAGTTTGGTTATGCAAGAAGAAATTTTCGGACCTATTCTACCTATTTTAAGCTATGAAAATGAAGCTGAAATAGAAAAAATAATTCTTAAATATGAAAAACCATTGGCTCTTTATGTCTTTTCAAAAGATACCAAATGGTCTCAAGAAATGGTAAATAATCATGCTTTTGGTGGAGGCTGCATTAACGATACAATTGTACATTTTTCTAACCACAGACTACCTTTTGGCGGTGTTGGACACAGTGGAAGTGGTGCCTATCATGGAAAATTAAGTTTTGAAACCTTCTCTCATAAAAAAGCAATTGTACACAAAGCAACTTGGCTGGATTTACCCTTGCGATATGCTCCATATAAAGATAAAATTAAGTTCCTTCAAAAAATTTTAAATTGGTGGTGAAATAAATCCAACTTTATATTTTTTTTATATCTTGTTATAGAAAATTGATCTCTTTTAAGATAGCCAAAATAATTTTACTTATTTACCTCTTCTTTTTTACTTCATGGGCAATACTATTATTTATTAAAAGTTATACTTTTTTTTGAATATTCTTTTACTTTTTGGTTAATTATAACAATACCTTTTCAGAATTGTCAAAGTAATCTTAGAAGCAATTCCAGCTATCCGTTACAAGAAAACGGTGTAAAAAATACATTTTGTTTCCTCAATAAAAGGAGCTTCTTGCAGTCGCTCTTTTATTGAGACAAAATTGTATTTTTTACATCGTTTTGCTTTCCACTATTATCTGGGCTAAAAATTAAGAAAAACAAAAAAATACAAACAAAATTAACCTTAAAATTATCACATTCACAAATCGTATTATCATAAACCAAATTTATAAACTGTTGCATCTGTTTTGAAAATGCAATTAATAAATTTGCAACCAAACCTTTATTATGAAAGTAGGAATTGATAGCATTGCAATAGACATCCCAAAAATACATTTACCTATTAGTACACTCGCACTAAATAGAAATATTGAAGCCGATAAATTAATAAAAGGACTCGGATTACAAAAAATGAGTTTCCCAGATCGGCACAACGATGTGGTTACATTTGCAGCAAATGCCGTATACAAACTCCTACAACAAGAAAAAATTGACCCAAAAGAAATTTCCCGAATTTATGTAGGAACAGAAAGTGGTGTAGATTCTTCTAAACCTATAGCGTCTTATATAACCGAATTACTAGAACAACAACTAGGCGAAGAAGCCTTTCGAAATTGTGACACTCTAGACATGACCTTTGCTTGTATTGGAGCTGTAGATGCCCTACAAACCACCCTAGATTTCATCCGACTAAACCCAACTAAAAAAGCAATAGTTGTGGCTACAGACAATGCCAAATACGATTTAAATTCTACGGGAGAATACACACAAGGAGCTGGTGCAATTGCAATGCTAATCACTGCTAATCCAAGAGTATTGGCGTTTTCTAAAGAAGTTGGAGTTTCGGCAAAAGGAGTTTTCGATTTTTTCAAACCACGACGCTACCTTTCTAAAAATGAAATTCTAAATACAACGGACAATCCTGAATGGTTTGGAATACTAGAAAACGAAATTGCCTTCTATAAAGAACAACCCGTTTTTGATGGTCAATATTCCAACCAATGTTATATTAATAGAACTAGTGAGGCTTATTTTCATTACAAAGAAATCACCAAC
This sequence comes from Flavobacteriaceae bacterium, assembly GCA_947452415.1. GTDB lineage: Bacteria > Bacteroidota > Bacteroidia > Flavobacteriales > Flavobacteriaceae > Flavobacterium. The sequence continues at coordinate 4,558 of CANGCT010000061.1, read as the reverse complement.
CAAAGTGGACCTTTATACCAAAACTGGGAAAACATATTAATGCACCTTCCCTACTGTTTTCAAGCGCGAAGAACTTTTGTAGAAATTTATGCCAAAGAAAACCAATTAACCAACGAAATAAAAGTCATTGCCAAAAGCGAAGACTATTTAAATTTTGTAACCAAGGCCATTTTCCCATCTGAAATTGCATCAGGGCAAGTTGGTAATATGTATACCGGCTCTATCTTCTTAGGATTACTTTCTACTCTAGCCTATCATTTGCAAAATGATTCCAATTTAACTAACAAAAAAATGGGCTTTATTGCCTATGGAAGTGGATCTAAAGCTAAAGTATTTGAAGCAGAAGTTCAAGCCGATTGGCAATCCATTATTGCCAAAACTAACCTGTTTGAACGATTGAACAACAGCACCGAAATAGATTTTGACACCTATATTTCCTTGCATAAAAAAGAACGAAAGCAATCAGTTCTAACTCCTAAAAACGAATTTGTTTTGGATTATATTGAAAAAGAAAATCCAGTTTTATTAGGCGCTAGATATTATAAATTTGTTTAATTCTTACCTAATAAAAACACCATTGGAATAGCAAATCGTTGGCTCCACGATTTTTCGCTATGGTCATCGCCTTCAAACTTTTTTGTCAGCCAATTAGCTTTGTCAAATCCTTTGGCTTCCATAATAGCATCGGCTTTAGGTTGTAGGGTTTGATACATAGCATCTAGAGTTGCCGTGCCATAATCAAAATAAATTTTATGCCCTTTCGGATTCGGTAGATGTTTTTTCAAATAAGCAAAAAATGCATCCGGAATTGGATTGTGTTCCAGAACAAAAATTCCAGGCCAATGGGTAGACAAACATGCTGCACCACCAAATATTTTAGGATATTCGGAAATGGCATACAAAGAAATCAATCCTCCCATGCTACTTCCTGCAACAAACGTGTGTGCTTTATCGCTATAAACAGAATATTTTTTATCTATGATAGGCTTAAGTTCTTGCACTATAAATTTCAAATAATTATCCGAATTTATTTTACCATTATTAAACACAGATTGTCCATTACTTCTATTGGTATTATAAATAGAATCTTGTTGGGTATTAGACAAACTTTCAAATGGTTTTTGAGGAAAATAATCAATATGTCGGGTAACTCCTCAATTCCAAATTCCAACCACAATAACGTCTTGAATTTTATTTTCTTGTAACAATTTTCCCATGATAGCATCCACTTCCCAAGCTTGTTTATTCCAGGTAGTTTCTGCATCATAAAGCATCTGACCGTCGTGCATGTACAAAACAGCATATTTCTTAGAAGCAGAATAATTTTCAGGCAACCAAATATCAATATTTCTTGAAGTTACATATTTAGAGGATAGATTTTCAATTCGTTCTATAGTACCAATAGAAACCATTGGTAAGGTTTGACTAAAAAGTGCATTAGCAAAAAATAGAAAGAAAAATTTTTTTAAATACATACAAATTTATTTTTAACAAGATCGAATTTAAAAAAGTATTTACTATTAATTATCGAATCAACTTTTTGTATTTCAATCGTTTTGGAGCTAAATCACCACCAAGACGTTTTCTTTTGTTTTCTTCATATTCAGAGAAACCGCCTTCAAAACAATATACTTGCGAATCGCCTTCAAATGCTAGTATGTGGGTACAAATTCTATCTAAAAACCATCTATCGTGCGAAATAACTACTGCACAACCTGCAAAGTTTTCAAGACCTTCTTCTAAAGCACGAAGGGTATTAATATCTAAATCGTTGGTAGGTTCATCTAACAAAAGAACATTTCCTTCTTCTTTCAAAGTCATTGCCAAGTGAAGTCGGTTGCGTTCTCCTCCAGATAATGCCGATACTTTTTTGTTTTGTTCGCTACCTCCAAAATTAAAACGAGATAAGTAAGCTCTTGAGTTTACTTGACGGCCACCCATTAAAATTAATTCTTGTCCATCACAAAAATTCTCCCAAATGGATTTATTAGGATCTATATTAGAGTGCGCTTGATCTACATAAGCAATTTTCACAGAATCTCCAATGGTAAATTCACCACCATCGGGTTCTTGTTCATTCATTATCATTCTAAAAATGGTAGATTTTCCAGCACCATTTGGCCCGATAATCCCAACAATTCCTGCTTGCGGAAGAGTAAAATTCAAATCATCATATAGTAATTTATCTCCAAATGCTTTCGAAACTCCTTTGGCTTCAATAACATTAGTACCTAAACGAGGTCCATTCGGAATATAGATTTCTAATTTTTCATCTAGTTCTTTTTGGTCTTCGTTCAATAACTTATCGTAATTCTGCAAACGCGCTTTTTGTTTGGTTTGACGACCTTTAGCCCCTTGACGTACCCAATCCAATTCTCGTTCTAGAGTTTTTCTTCTTTTAGAAGCAACTTTTTCTTCTTGTTCCATACGTTTGGATTTTTGATCCAACCAAGAAGAATAATTTCCTTTCCATGGGATACCTTCGCCTCTATCCAATTCTAGAATCCAACCCGCTACATTATCTAAAAAATATCTATCGTGGGTAACAGCAATTACTGTTCCTGCATATTGCGCTAAATGTTGTTCTAACCAAAGTACACTTTCGGCATCCAAGTGGTTGGTAGGCTCATCTAGAAGCAACACATCGGGCTGTTGCAATAATAAACGACATAATGCAACTCTACGTTTTTCACCACCAGACAATACGTTGATTGGTGTATCACCATCTGGAGTTCTTAGGGCATCCATTGCAATTTCTAGCTTAGTATCTAATTCCCAAGCACCCGAAGCGTCAATTTTGTCTTGTAAATCCGCTTGACGGTCCATCAATTTTTGCATTTTATCTGCATCTTCATAAACTTCTGGCAAGCCAAACATATCGTTAATTTTATTGAACTCGTCCAAGATAGCAACGGTTTCTGCTACTCCTTCTCGAACAACTTCAATTACGGTTTTATTTTCGTCTAATATTGGTTCTTGTTCTAAATAACCAACAGTATATCCAGGTTGGAAAACCACATCCCCTTGATAGTTTTTATCAACCCCAGCAATAATTTTTAATAATGAGGATTTTCCAGATCCATTCAATCCAAGAATACCAATTTTAGCACCATAAAAGAAACTTAAATAGATGTTTTTCAATACTTGTTTATCACTTCCTGGGTAGGATTTACTCAATTTTTGCATTGAGAAAATCACTTTCTTATCGTCTGCCATTTTATATTTTTTAATTAGAGGTTAGTAACTACTAAATCGTAATAATTTTTCGATTTCATCTTAAATAGTTTGCAAATATAAGTTAATTGAAAGGATAACAAAAGGTATAACAAATTTCTTAATTCAAATATTTTTTTTATAAAATAAAAAGCAAATTTAGGATGGATTGACATACTAAAAGTATTTTCTATAATTTGAATTCATTGCTAATTATCCACAGATTTTCAGATTAGAAATAAGATAAAAGTCGTTTTATATAAAAAAAAATATCATTTTGAAAAATAGTAAACAACTAACTTAATTTATGATTTAAAGATAATGCATATTTAAATGCACATTATTAATAAAAAATAAAAATTATAGTTAAATATTATTTTATTAATAATTAATTGTGAATTAATAATTTATTAATATATATATCTTGGATAAAATCCTTTTTTTAACTTTATTTGCAGACCAAATCTACTATTTATTTTTAATGAAAAAAATCTTACACTTAAGTATTTATTTTTCATTCCTGCTAAGCTATTCTCAAAAAGACAATGTAGCTTCCGGGGTGAAGGCTCTGGTTCTGGAGGAACCGTAAGTTATTCTATAGGTCAAGTGAGTTATGAAACTTACAATGGATCTAACGGAAACCTGAACCAAGGAGTTCAGCAACCTTTTGAAATTTTTGTAACTTTAATAAATCCGGAATTTCTGTCGGATTTAACTACAATTACTTTGTTACCAAATCCTGCAGTAAATACCGTTGTATTATCGGTTAGCGATTGGAATACTATTGAAGGTGCCTTATATAATTTAACAGACATTACAGGTAAAATTATTGAAAAAGGCAATATCAATTCTAAAGACACCTCCTTAGACGTAAGTAAATTACCCGAGGCCTGTTATTTTTTGAATGTATTTCAAAATAACAAGGCACTAAAATCATTCAAACTATTAAAAAAAACTTTTTAAATTAAAGAAAAATGAAGAATAAAATTATATTATTTTGTGGAATACTTTTTTGTTTAAACATGTATTCACAAGCACCTCAAAAAATGAGTTACCAATCGGTAATAAGAGATGCAAGCAACGCTCTAGTTAGCAATACTACTGTTGGAATCCGAATTAGTATTTTACAAGGTTCTGTTTCAGGTACAAGTCAATATGTAGAAGTTCAAACAGTAAACACCAATACAAATGGTTTAGCAACTTTAGCCATAGGTAATGGAACTGTAGAACTAGGATCTATGTCAAGTATTAACTGGTCTAACGGTCCGTTTTTTATCAAAACTGAAACCGACCCTACTGGCGGAACTAACTACAGTATTACAGGAACAAGTGAATTAATGAGTGT
>CANGCT010000060.1 GCA_947452415.1 Flavobacteriaceae bacterium | reverse complement strand
ATAAATTCATAAACATAAAAATGAAAGTATTAGCGAACGACGGAATTTCTAAAAGCGGAATTAAAGCCTTAGAAAAAGGAGGTTTTGAAGTAATTACCACTAAAGTTGCACAAGAACAAGTTGCCAATTTTATCAATACTAATGATGTATCGGTGCTTTTAGTAAGAAGTGCAACCAAAGTGCGCCAAGATATCATTGATGCTTGCCCAGGACTAAAAGTTATTGGTCGTGGCGGTGTTGGTATGGACAATATTGATGTTGAATATGCTCGTGCCAATGGAAAACAGGTTATTAATACACCAGCTTCTTCATCGGAAAGTGTGGCAGAACTAGTATTTGCTCATTTATTTACAGGAGTTCGTTTCTTGCACGATTCTAACAGAACCATGCCTCTTGAAGGAGATACTAACTTTGATGGTTTGAAAAAAGCCTATGCTAACGGAATTGAATTGCGTGGAAAAACTCTTGGAATCATTGGCTTTGGTCGTATTGGTCAAGCGGTTGCAAAAATGGCACTAGGACTAGGAATGAAAGTTATTGCTGCAGATAAATTTGTAAGTAAAGCCGAAATTAGAGTTGATTTTTACACCGGACAATTCATTAATGTAGATATTATCACAGAACCATTGGAAGATTTATTCAAACATTCGGATTTTATCACTTTACACGTTCCTGCACAAGAGGGGTATGTTATTGATAAAGAAGAATTAGTTCAAATGAAAGACAATGTGGGAATTGTAAACTGTGCTCGTGGTGGGGTTGTTAATGAGGTAGCATTAATTAAAGCATTGGATAACGACAAAGTTTTATTTGCTGGATTGGATGTATTTGAAAATGAACCAACCCCAGAAATTCAAATATTGATGCACCCAAGAATTTCGTTAACTCCGCATATTGGTGCCGCGACTTTAGAAGCCCAAGATAGAATTGGAACCGAACTTGCGGATCAAATTATAGGAATATTAAAAAAATAATACAATTTTAAAATACAAAACTAAATCTCCTATTAATCTCTTAAAATCACGCTATTTGGCGTGATTTTTTTTTCTCTTTTTTCAAAACATGGGTTATATGTAAATATAATATTTTTTTATACAACATAAACTAACTTGCTTTTTATCAAATTTGATAGAATAAATTTACTCCTAAAACATACTAATTTAGGAAATTTTCATTTCAAATTAAAAATTATAAAACCATGAGAACAATAAAAAAAAGACTTGGCATTTGGATGGATCATTCTAATGCACATTTGATTGAATTTTCTGACCAAGTAAAAAAAACTGAAATAATCTCTTCCAATTTTACTTACGAAGATAAGGTAGAAACTTTGAAAAGAAGCGAAAGTGAAATGCATCATAAAGAAAATCAGAAACTAACTACTTATTACAAAAATTTGGCAGAAGTAATTGACACTTTTGATGAAGTGCTCTTATTTGGTCCAACGGATGCCAAAGTAGAATTATTCAATTTTTTAAAAGAAAATCACAAATACGATAACATTGAGATTGTAATTAAAAATTCGGATAAAATGAGTGATGTAGAGCAACACCATTTCGTTAGAGATTATTTTAAACGATTTGACTAAAAAAAATATAAACTTTTATTGCCTGTGTGACTATTAGGATTTGTTATAATTCTATTAATTGAGTAAATTTGCCATAGATACATCCTAATGGGAAATTTTAAACAACACTGGAACATTACTACTAATTGGCAAATTTTTGTCATTATCTTAGTATTCGCTATTACTGGTTCATCAGCAGCAATTTTATCCAAACCCATTTTACAATGGCTTGGGATTTCGAAAGAAACACACCATATTGCATTATATTCATTACTTTATATTATAATTATTTTTCCAATTTACCAAATACTTTTAGTAGCAATCGGTTTTCTTTTAGGACAGTTCAATTTCTTTTGGGCATTTGAAAAAAAAATGCTTAAATCAATGAAATTAGGGTTTCTTATTGATTTATGTAAAAATAAAAAAGGAACCAAATAGGCTCCTTTATCGTTTTACTTAAGTAAAAAAAAATCTAATTACTTATCGTTTTTTATCAAATTAAAAAAGTCGTTTCTGTTTTCTTTTTCGTCAAAAATACCACCATACTGAATGGTAGAAGTATAACTAGATTCATCTTTAATACCGCGACTGGAAACACAAAGATGGGTTGCTTCCATAACTACAATTACATTATCGGTTTCTAATACCGTTTTCAATTCGTTGAAAATTTGCATTATCAATCGCTCTTGCACTTGAGGACGACGCGAATAATAATCTACAATTCGATTCAGTTTAGACAATCCAATTACTTTCCCACTAGAAACATAACCTATATGGGCTTTTCCAACAATTGGTAAAAAATGATGTTCACAAGTAGAATTGAAACTAATATTGGCTTCCACCAACATTTTATCATAGTTATAACTATTGTCAAAAACAGATATTTTAGGCTTATTTGCAGGATTTAAACCCGAAAATATTTCTTTAATAAACATTTTTGCTACTCTATGCGGAGTACCTTGTAGGCTATCATCTGTCATATCCAAGCCCATTTCTTCCATAATTACATGAAAATGCTTTTCAATGACAGCCATTTTTTCAGCATCCGATTTATCAAAAGCATCTGCTCTTAGTGGAGTTTCTGCAGAAGTCATTTGGTGGTTATCTCCAATCAATTCGTAAATTTCTTTTTCTAATATTGTTTTCAAGTAATTTATTTTTTATTTTGTTCAACAAATATAACAAATAATTAAACAAAATAAATATTTGAATTAGATTTATATATTTATTACACTATAAATAATTTCTATATGCTAAATAAATAGCAAAATACTTTGTTACTTTGTGAAAAATTAAAGTATGATTAAAGTAACAAATATTCATAAATATTACGATAGTTTACACGTTCTAAAAGGAGTCGATTTACACATTGAAAAAGGTGAAATAGTTTCTATCGTTGGTGCTTCGGGTGCTGGTAAAACAACACTTTTGCAAATTTTAGGAACGTTAGATCGACCTACTATTGAAAAAGAAACTTCTTTAAGTATTAATGGAGAGGAAATTTTAAATATGAATGATAAAACTTTATCCAAATTTAGAAACCAACATTTGGGATTTATTTTTCAATTTCACCAATTATTACCCGAATTTACTGCACTTGAAAACGTATGTATTCCTGCCTATATTGCCGGAAAAGAAAAAGCAGCAACCGAAATAGAAGCCAAACGATTATTAGATTATTTAGGCCTTTCGCATAGAATTGACCACAAACCCAATGCGCTTTCTGGCGGAGAACAACAACGTGTAGCAGTTGCTAGAGCATTAATTAACAAGCCTTTGGTTATTTTTGCAGATGAACCTTCAGGAAATTTAGATACCGCTTCAGCAGAAAATTTACACCAGTTGTTTTTTAAACTCCGAGAAGAATTTGGACAAACCTTTGTAATTGTTACTCATAACGAAGAACTTGCCAATATGGCCGACAGAAAATTGGTTATGGTAGATGGATTGATAAGCAACTAAAGTTGGAAGATGGAAGTTAGAAGATGGGAGTTGGAAGATTAAAACAATGAACCTTTTATAAAATGCTACTAATAATTTTATCTTGGATTTACACTCTCATTACTACCATTCACCTTGGATATGGCTTGGATAAATGCCTTATTTTAAACAACAAGAACTTTGTAATTACATCTGTTTTAGGATTGTTTTCCGCAACAATTCTAGGAAGTATTTGGGCTATTTTTGGAAGAATAAATTTTGAATTTCATGTTTTTTTATTAGCATTAAATGCCTTCATTTTTTTTCGATATAAATCAAATATTTTAGAAATTTATAAAACATTTATTAGTGAAATTAAGTATTTAACCTATAGTTTACGACTTTATTTAGCAAGCATCATTGTACTAATTATTGCCCAATGTGCTGCCAAACCATATGTTATTGATAACGAAAGTTACTACATCCAAACCATAAAATGGATTAACGAATATGGCTTTGTAAAAGGATTGGCAAACCTGCATATTTTTTTTGGGCAAACCAGCGGATGGCATATTGCACAAAGCGTTTTTAATTTTTCTTTTTTATATCCCAACTTCAACGATTTAAGTGGATTTTGCCTCATGCTAGGAACTATTTTTTCAGTTTTCAAACTGAATTCTTATTTTGATAATGGTATAAAAATCTATCTTATTGTTGGTTTATTACCTATTTCCAATGTGCTTTTATTTCAATTCATCAGCGCACCATCACCAGATTTACCAGTTTATATTTTTTCGTTTATGTTGTTCTTTTATTTCGTTGCCTATTTCAAAGAACCTTCATCGCAAAAATTCGATCTATTAGTAATTCTAGCATTATTTGTAGTTTTCATAAAAATAACAGCCATTGCAATGCTCTTAATTCCGTTGCTATTTTTTATTACTAATTTCAAATTACTAAAATCCAAACTTGCTACTAGTTTCGTTATCAGCATTTTGGTTTTAGCACTTTTTCTAATTAAAAACACAATAATTACAGGTTATCCGATGTACCCTACTCAATTATTAAGCAACTTCAGTTTTGATTTTAAAGTTCCTAAAATGTTGATTTCATTTTATTTTGATGAAACTAAATTATATGGTTTTTATAGTACCCAAGCGGAGTTTGAATCTATGAACCAAATTCAAATTTTCATTAAATGGTTGACCGTTCATAAAATTAATGCTGTATTCAACATAACTAGTGTAGTATTAGTGATTTTTGGTTCCTATTTTATTTTTAAATTTCATAACCAAAAAGCCTATTGGTTACTTTATTTGATAATGATTTTTCAATTTGGATTATTGCTATTTACTTCACCTCAATTCCGTTTTTTTATTCATTTCTTACTCTTTTTTAGTTTCCTTATTTTAGTTTGTTTTCAAAATTTCAAAAGAACTATAATTATTTTACTTTATGGAAGTTCACTTATAGTTGCATTCTTGGTGTTGGTTCCTATAAATTACTCCGCATTAACTACCAATAAGTTACTAGCCGAAAATAGCCATTTTAGTATTTCAGAAATTGTATTTCCATATCCTAATTCTAAATTAAAAACCCATTTTCACAAACATCAAATTGGAAATCTTGTATATAATTCTCCGGATAAAAATTCCTATTTTTGGACAAATGGTAGTGGGAAATTACCTTGTGTCAACATACAACAGATTAATTATTTTAAAGTAAATTATCATTACATCCCACAAATGAGAACCAAGAATTTAAATGACGGTTTTTATTCTAAAAAAGTTTATACTAATGAATAAAGACGAACTCAAATCGTTTCTTGACGAAAAAGTCTTGCAATACAATACGCTTGATTTTATCGAAAGTGATCCCGTTCAAATTCCGCATTTGTTTTCTCAAAAAGAAGATATTGAAATTGCAGGTTTTCTATCGGCAACTATTGCTTGGGGAAACCGAAAAATGATAATCCAAAACTCCCATAAAATGATGGATTTAATAGGAAATTCTCCTTATGATTTTGTAATGAACCACCAAGAGCACCATTTAGAAAAACTAGAGAACTTTGTTCATAGAACCTTCAATGGTCAAGATTTTATAAGTTTTATTAAAAGTTTGCAAAACATCTATACCAAACATGGCGGACTAGAAGCCATTTTCACAAAACACCAAGAACCCGATTCACTTCAAAATGCTATAACCGAATTTAAGAAAGTATTTTTTGAAATCAACCACCAAAATCGAACAGAAAAACACGTCTCTGACCCAAGTAAAAATTCTTCGAGTAAACGAATAAACATGTGGCTTCGTTGGAATTGTCGGCAAGATAACAAAGGCGTAGATTTAGGGATTTGGAAAAACATTTCTCCCTCCAAACTCAGTTGCCCTTTAGATGTGCATTCGGGAAATGTAGCCCGAAAATTAGGCCTGCTTTCTAGAAGTCAAAACGATGCCAAAGCAGTAGCCGAACTCGACAACAACTTACGTTTGTTAGACCCCAACGACCCTGTAAAATACGATTTTGCTTTATTCGGTTTGGGCGTTTTTGAAAAGTTTTAAATTGCCCAAAAACGACAAAAGCACGAAGTTTTTCTTTTAAATATTGACAATGATTTTTGAAATTGAAATTGATTTTTGCCGTTACCATTGATTTTTGAAATTGTCATTCATATTGCTATTGATATTGAATTTTTATTCTATTTTTGTAAAAACCAAAATACTACACTAAAATATGCTAATTATAGGAATCGCTGGCGGAACAGGATCAGGTAAAACTACTGTTGTTCACCAAATTATGAACGAATTACCAGAAACCGAAGTTGGGATTATTTCCCAAGATTCTTATTACAAGCAGAATGTTGGCATGAGTTACGAAGAACGAAGCAACATCAACTTCGACCATCCACGTGCAATCGATTTTGAACTTTTAGTACAACAACTTAAAGATTTAAAAGCAGGTAAAACCATCGACCAACCCGTATATTCCTTTGTTACTCATAACAGAACCGATGATACGATTAGCACACATCCAAGAAAAGTAATGATTGTAGAAGGAATTTTAATCCTTACCAATCCCGAACTTCGCGAGATGTTTGACATCAAAGTTTACGTCCATGCCGATTCCGATGAACGTTTAATACGCCGACTAAAAAGAGACATTGCCGAACGTGGCCGCGATATGGAAGAGGTTCTTAACCGCTACCAAACCACCCTAAAACCAATGCACCAACAATTCATCGAACCAACCAAAGCATTTGCCGACATCATCATTCCCAACGACAAATACAACACCGTGGCAATCGACGTAGTTCGCGCAGTAATCAACCAACGTCTAACTTAATTTTGTAACTTTATCAAATGAAAAATTGGTACCAAAATCTTATTCTAAAGTATCCCTACCTAAAATTTTTAGGAAGCCGATACACCTTGGTACTCCTGTTTTTCATCGTTTGGATGCTCTTCCTAGACAACCAATCCTATCTAGATCAAAGAATTCTGAACAAACAAATTGACGAATTAGAAGACAACAAAACCTATTATAAAGAAGAAATTGCCAAAGACCAACAAAGCATAAAAAACTTAAAAAATCCTGGGCAAACCGAACGATACGCGCGAGAAAAATACTATATGAAACGCGACAGCGAAGATATTTATATCATTGATATTGAAGACGATAAAATAAAAGATAGTATAGAAGAAGCGAAACAGTAGGCATTTCTACAATGGCAATTCCCGCTTTACGTTGCAATCTGTCATTGCGAGGAATGAAGCAATCTAATAACATTATTTCTTTATCGCAATGCCAGGATTTTCACTTCAATCGGGGCTAGGAAGGTTATGTCTTTTGTGAAATTAAAATTTCAAAAGAGATTTCGCAGCAAATAAGAAATCCCCACAAAATAAAAATCTCCTATAAAGAATTCTTAGTTTCCAATACCACAAATTGAGTTATATTTAAGACATATACCTAATTTGCAAAAAATCCTATTTAATTCTCCAAAAAACATTTTTTTACCCTAAATTTGAAGTACTAAAAAGCACTATAATTGTGAGCACTAATAACCCACTTTTTTCAGAATTTGAAAACGTAAGTACCCAAAAATGGAAACAACAAATTCAGTACGAACTTAAAGGAGCCGATTACAATGACACCCTGGTTTGGGAAAGCCCAGAAGGCATCAAAGTAAAACCATTTTACCACAACGATGAATTGGAAACAAAATTCCAATCCATCACTCCCAAAAATGCCTTTACCATTGTACAAAACATCTTTGTTCACGATGTTAAACTATCCAACCTAAGGGCCTTAGATACCTTAAACCGTGGTGCAGAAAGCATCCGATTTACCATCGAAAACGAATCAATTTCTATAGAAGATTTAATGCAAAATCTGCCAACAGAAAATGCAACTTATTCTTTTAATTTGCCATTTCTCTCTGTCGATTATGCAAGTAAAATTCAAGATTATGCTGCCAAAAACAAGGTGAATTGCACCATTCTTTTAGACCCAATAGGGCAACTAACCAAAGACGGAAATTGGTTTGAATCCTTAGATAAAGATTTTGGAAAACTAAATACTATAACAACCAATTCCCTTGCTTTACAAGGGGTGGTTTCTATCAACGCCAGCATATACCAAAATGCAGGTGCAACAATGGTGCAACAATTGGCCTATACACTTGCTCATGTAAATGAATATTTCAACCGATTAACTTCTATTCCACAACCTATTACTATAGAAGTATCCGTTGGAACCAACTACTTTTTTGAAATTGCTAAACTTCGCGCCTTACGAACTTTATTTGCAATATTGGCTAAAGAATACGACCACAATTTCGATTGTGTTATTGTTGCAACTCCAACCAAACGAAACAAAACCATTTACGATTATAATGTAAATATGTTACGCACCACTACCGAATGCATGAGTGCAATTCTTGGTGGAGCCAATGCTGTGGCTAATTTACCTTACGATGCTTTGTACCATAAAGACAATGAATTTGGCGACCGAATAGCCCGGAATCAACTATTGGTTTTAAAACACGAAAGTTTCTTTGACAAAGTAAACAATCCTGCCGATGGGGCTTATTATATAGAATCTCTAACCGAACAATTAGCAGAAAAAGCCCTTACTTTATTTAAAGAAATGGAAGCAAATGGCGGATTAATAACACAATTAATCGAAGGAAACATCCAAAGAAAAATTAATGAAAGCGCACAAAAAGAACAAGATTTAATGGATAGCGGCAAAGAAGTTTTATTAGGAACCAACAAATATCCTAACAAAAACGACCGAATGAAAAATGATTTGGAGTTATATCCGTTCTTAAAACAAAATCCTCGTAAAACGTTAATTACTCCAATTCTTGAAAAACGATTGGCAGAGAAAATTGAACAAGAACGATTGGCAACCGAATAAATGAATTTAATATTTTCAAAATATCAAGACTTTATCATTGAAATTAAGAATCAAATTCTTCAATCTCAATCAAAGGCTGCATTGGTTGTCAATAAAGAACTAATACTTTTGTATTGGAATATTGGCAAAATGATTTTTGAAAATCAATCGTTATTAGAAGGGCGAAATAATTTCATCGAACAACTTTCTAAGGATATTAAATCGGAATTCCCTTTAATTTCTGGTTTTTCTAGAAGTAATTTATTTAATATTAGAAAGTTTTATAATTTTTATTCCTCTATTTCAGTCCAACAACCTGCTGGATTAGATTTAAATCATTCAGTCCAACAGGTTGTTGGACTGAATGATTTATCCTTAATTCCTTGGGGACATCATGTTGTAATATTAGAAAAGACTAAATCTATTGAAGAAGCTCAATTTTACATTGAAGAAACTATAAAAAACAATTGGAGCAGAGCAGTTTTATTAATTCAATTAAAACAAAACCTATTTGAAAGACAAGGAAAATCAATCAATAATTTTGATAAAACCTTACAGAAAAACCAAGCACAACTTGCAAGTCAAATACTAAAAGACCCTTATAATTTTGATTTTTTAACATTAGAATCAAAAGTTCACGAACTAGAAATTGAAAAACAATTAACTGAAAATATTACAAAATTCTTGTTAGAATTAGGTAAGGGTTTTGCCTTTATTGGAAGACAATATTCTATTGAGGTTGGTAAAAAATCCTATGCAATAGATTTACTTTTTTACCATATTATATTAAGATGTTATGTTGTAATTGAATTAAAAACAGTAGAATTTGAACCAGAATTTGCAGGGAAATTAAATTTTTATTTATCCGCTGTAGATAATTTATTAAAATCTGAAAATGACAATCCATCTATTGGCATTTTACTTTGTAATGGAAAAAACGGAATTGAAGTTGAATATTCACTAAAAGATATAAATAAACCAATAGGAGTAAGCGAATATACATTTACAGAAAAATTACCCAAAATTTATGAAAATAGCATTCCAACAGTTAATGAATTTGAAAAACTATTAAAAGAAAATTCATGAGAAAAAATATACAACATTTAAAGTTAGAAATACAAAGTACAAAGAACGAAGTAACCAATACCGAAACTTTCCGAACTGCTGAAAACATTGAACTAAAACCCATCTATTCCAAAGAAGATGTTAAAGGTTTAGAACATTTAGGTTTTGGAGCAGGATTTTCACCCTATTTACGAGGTCCTTATGCAACGATGTACGTCCGTCGCCCATGGACGATTCGCCAATATGCAGGATTTTCCACAGCCCAAGAAAGCAATGCCTTCTATAGAAGAAACCTTGCTGCAGGACAAAAAGGATTATCCGTTGCCTTCGATTTAGCCACTCATAGAGGTTATGATTCCGACCACGAACGGGTTTTTGGTGATGTAGGAAAAGCAGGGGTTGCTATTGATTCGGTAGAAGATATGAAAATTTTATTCGACCAAATTCCATTGGATGAAATGTCGGTTTCTATGACTATGAACGGTGCTGTTTTACCTATTATGGCATTCTATATTGTGGCTGCCGAAGAACAAGGCGTTGCTCCTGAATTACTTTCGGGAACCATACAAAACGACATTTTGAAGGAATTCATGGTGCGAAACACCTACATCTACCCGCCTACTCCTTCCATGAAAATCATTGCAGATATATTTGAATATTCTAGCAAAAATATGCCGAAATTCAACTCTATTTCTATTTCGGGTTACCACATGCAAGAAGCCGGTGCTACTGCCGATATTGAATTGGCTTACACTCTTGCAGATGGTTTAGAATACATTCGAACTGGTTTAGCAACCGGAATGAAAATTGACGAATTTGCTCCACGCCTATCCTTTTTCTGGGCAATTGGAATGAACCATTTTATGGAAATTGCCAAGATGCGTGCTGGAAGAATGTTGTGGGCTAAATTGCTAAAACAATTCCATCCAAAAGACGAAAAATCTTTGGCTTTGCGAACCCATTGCCAAACTTCAGGTTGGAGTTTAACCGAGCAAGATCCCTTTAATAATGTGGCACGAACTGCTATTGAAGCATCGGCAGCAGCATTTGGAGGGACGCAATCGTTGCACACCAACGCATTAGATGAAGCCATTGCATTACCAACCGATTTCTCGGCACGAATTGCTAGAAATACCCAAATATTTTTACAAGAAGAAACCAAAATTTGTAAAACCGTCGACCCTTGGGCAGGAAGTTATTATGTAGAAACGTTAACCAAAAAAATTGCAGACAAAGCCTGGGCGTTAATTGAAGAAGTAGAAGAATTGGGTGGCATGACCAAAGCCATCGAATCGGGAATTCCTAAATTACGAATTGAAGAAGCCGCTGCTAGAAAACAAGCACGTATTGATAGTAGTCAAGATATTATTGTTGGAATCAACAAATACCGTTTAGAAAAAGAAGATCCACTTCAGATTTTGGATGTAGATAACGACATGGTGCGCAAGCAACAAATAGAACGTTTGCATCAAATAAAAGCCACTCGAGATACTGCTAAAGTAAAAGAAAGTTTAGCAAAATTAACCGATGTTGCTAAAAATTCTAACGGAAATTTATTATCTTTAGCAGTAGAAGCAGCACGAAATAGAGCCACATTAGGTGAAATTAGTGATGCGCTCGAAGAAGTTTTTGGAAGATATAAAGCACAAATTAGATCCTTTAGTGGCGTGTATAGTAAAGAGATAAAAGACGATAAAAGTTTTGAAAAAGCAAAACAATTAGCCGATACCTTCGCTAAAAAAGAAGGACGTCGACCACGTATTATGATTGCCAAAATGGGACAAGACGGTCACGATCGTGGTGCCAAAGTGGTAGCCACAGGTTACGCCGATGTAGGTTTTGATGTGGATATTGGTCCTTTGTTTCAAACCCCTGCCGAAGCCGCTAAACAAGCAGTTGAAAACGACGTGCATATATTAGGCGTTTCTTCACTTGCTGCCGGACATAAAACTCTAGTACCCCAAGTTATTGAAGAACTAAAAAAATACGGACGCGAAGATATTATGGTTATTGTAGGTGGTGTTATCCCAGCGCAAGATTACCAATTCCTTTTTGATGCTGGTGCCGTAGCCGTTTTTGGTCCTGGAACCAAAATTAGTGAAGCCGCAATTAGTATTTTGGAGGTTTTGTTGAAGGATTAAAAATATTTAACCTTACAAGTTTTTAAAACTTGTAAGGTTTATAACGAAACATTAACTACAACTGTAATGGATTTACACAAAGAAATAAATAGAAAATCATTACAACCAAACAGCCTCTTTGAGTTTTATTTTTTCTGCTAATTTCAAAACATCTGCTAATACGCCTCTTGCAGTAACCTCTCTTCCGGCACCGGCACCTTGAATCACAATAGGAATTTCTCGATAGGATTTAGTGTAAATTTCAATTAGATTATCGGCTCCTTTCAATTGTCCTAATGGGGAATTTTTAGGCACCGAAATTAGTTTTACTTCCAATTGTTTTTTTAACACATCCAATTCCCCAACATAACGCAAAACATGGTTGTCGGCCTGGGTGATTTTTGCAATTTGAAATGGTCTATCCAATAAACTTTTATTTACACTGTACTGCGATTTGGAGTGGGTTTCGTTCAATTCGGGAGTTAAAAGGGAGGAAATATTAATATCCGAAAATTCCAAATCGAGTTCTAATTCCCTTGCCAGAATTAATAGCTTTCGGGCAACATCATTTCCGGATAAATCTTCTCTAGAATCAGGTTCGGTTAAACCAATTTTTTCAGCATCTAATAAAATTTTAGAAAACAGAACTGATTCCGTTGAAAATCTATTGAAAATATAACTTAGTGAACCCGAAAATACACCTCTAATTTTAGTTATTTTTTCGCCAGAATAGTATAAATCGTTAATGGTTTGTACCACTGGAAGTCCTGCTCCCACATTAGTTTCATAAAGAAAGGTTTTGTCGAATTCCTTCAATTTTTTTCGCAATTCTTTATAAAAATCTAAGTGTAATGTATTGACTTTTTTATTGGCAGCAACAATATTAAATCCGTTTTGGATTAACGGAATATAACTTTTTAGAATCTCCGAACTAGCCGTTGCATCTACAACAATAAGATTTTCATATTCTTGCTCCTGCACATATTCTATAATATCTTCAATTTTAAATGGAATTGCCGATTGCGAAAAATCGGCTTCCCATTTATTTTTAATGCCATCTTTTTCAAAAAATGCTAAAGAGGAATTAGTTATAATTGGAAATCGTAAATCAATATTTCTCTTTTCTAAAAAGAACTTTTGACTTTCAATTACTTGACTTAATAAGGTACTACCGACATTTCCGATGCCAAAAAGGATTACATTTACTCTAAGCGTTGCCATAATTATATTGTTTTTGTATGTTAAAAATAGGTTCTAAAATTTTATTTAATTGTTGGTATTCTATCAAAAAAGCATCGTGCCCATGAATAGAATTAATTTCATGATAATACACATTTTGTTTTATCGATTTCAATTGCTGGTAGGTTTCCCGATTTTCATCGGCAATAAAAAAATAATCGGTATCCACCGCAACCAAATAAATTGTGGCTTGAATCTCCTTTGCTATCTCTATAAAACCCTTGCGATTTCGAGTAATATCATTAGTCTTTAATAAATGATTCATCAGTTTATATGCAGAAAGAGGAAAGCGATTTTTCAGTTTTACTCCATGTTTAATAAGCCAATTTTCTATTTGAAAAATACCATTTGTTGCTTCTCTTTGAAATCTATCGTTTATAGATTGTGGCGTTCGGTACAAAAGCATGGCATGCAACCGAGCGTCTTCAATAGGATTTTCAGAATTATTCAGAATTTGATCTTGAATTAAAACATTGGCAATTACCCAATCGGTTGCTTTCCAATCGGTAGCAATCGGAATTAAATTTTGAATTTTATAGGGATGTAATGCAGCCATTTCCCAAGCAATTGCACCACCAAGACTTCCACCAATAACTGCATAAACATTTGTAATGTGTAACGAAAATAAGCCTTCCCAAAAAATTCTAGACACATCTTGAATGGTAAAGTCTTTATAATTCAAAATCAAATTTTCGGAAATACCATCGTAACCATTTCCCGGAATATTGAAAGCAATCAGGGTGAAATAATTGGTGTCAATAGTTTTATTATCTCCAATTAAATCGTTCCACCAGCCATTTTCTCCCATAATATTGGAATTTCCTGTTAAGGCATGATTGATCAAAACCACAGGAGAGCTTCCTATTGGTCGCCCAAAAGTTTGATAGAACAACGGAAGACAAGGAATTTGCTTCCCATTTTCTAAACTAAAATTAAAGAGATCTATTTTTTTTAAACTTTTCATACTTATTTTTTAAAAACTGCCTCCAATCGCGAAATTGGAGACAGTTAATCAACAAACAAAAACCTAAACCAATTTTTCTACCGGAAGTGTTGCAAATACTGCTTTTAAATCGGCTTTCAAATCTTCTATATCTTCTATTCCAACAGATAAACGAATTAAATCTTTAGAAACACCAGTAGTAAGTTGTTGCTCATCGGATAATTGTTGGTGTGTGGTACTAGCAGGATGGATTATTAAAGATTTGGTATCTCCAATGTTGGCCAAAAGAGAAAACAATTTAGTGCCGTCGGCCACTTTTTGAGCGGCTTCAAATCCGCCTTTCAATCCAAAAGTTACAATGCCGCTTTTACCTTCTGGTAAATATTTATCTGCTAATGCTTTGTATTTAGAGGATGCCAATCCTGGATAATTTACCCATGCAACTTCTTC
This sequence comes from Flavobacteriaceae bacterium, assembly GCA_947452415.1. Classification (GTDB taxonomy): domain Bacteria; phylum Bacteroidota; class Bacteroidia; order Flavobacteriales; family Flavobacteriaceae; genus Flavobacterium. The sequence continues at coordinate 2,619 of CANGCT010000060.1, read as the reverse complement.
TTGCTTCTCTAGCCATTGCGCCAAAACAAGTGCATTTTGACTGTGTTTTAGAATTCTAATTTCCAAAGTTTCCAATCCTTGAATGGTTTGAAAAGCATTAAACGGACTCAAAGCGGCACCAAAATCGCGCAATCCTTCAATACGAACTTTTGCAATAAACGAAGCAGCACCTAGTACCTCATAGTATTTCAATCCATGATAACCCGCAGAAGGTTCTGTAAATTCTGGAAACTTACCATTGCTCCAATCAAATTTTCCCGCATCAATAATAACCCCTCCTAAAGAAGTTCCGTTACCTGTTATATATTTGGTTAAGGAGTGAATTACAATATCGGCACCATATTGAATAGGGTTCAATAAATAAGGTGTTGCTACTGTATTATCAACAATAAAAGGCACTTTGAAAGATTTGGCTGCAACCGAAATTGCTTCTAAATCAAGTACATCCAATTTTGGATTTCCTAGACTTTCTACAAAGAATGCTCTGGTATTTTCTTGTGCTGCATTGGTAAAGTTCTCAGCATCCGATGGATCTACAAAGGTTGTCGTGATGCCTAATCTAGGTAAGGTTACATTCAATAAATTGTAAGTTCCACCATACAAACTATTGGAAGCAACAATGTGATCTCCGGTTTTTAGCAAAACCAAAAAAGTAGTTGCAATTGCCGCAGTTCCAGAGGCTGTAACTACGGCTCCTAAACCACCTTCCAATTTGGCAAGACGCTGTTCTAGAATATCGTTGGTTGGATTGTTTAATCGGGTGTAAATAAACCCGGCTTCGCTTAAGCCAAATAAATTGGCAGCATGTTTGGAATCGTTAAAAACATAGGAAGACGTTTGATAAATAGGAACGGCTCTAGTTCCTGCATTTTTAGTAACATCATGTCCTGCGTGTAAAGCGTTGGTTGCAAATTTTTGTGTACTCATGGTTTTAAAGTATTAAGTAATTAGTATTAAGAATTAATATTTTTGACATAAAAAAAGTCCCTTTGGATTGCTTACCAAAGAGACTTTTAAAATATAGATAGAAACTACAATTAAGTCGGCTGCTTTTGGTAATAGCAAATGGGGATGCAACAGATTGTGCGCATCATTGTCCAAGACATCATTGTAATATTTTCTATTCTATTCATTCTAAAATTATTTATTTTTTTTTTTTGAAATTAATTTAAATAAAAAAACCTCTGCAGTTAGCAGAGGTTTAATTGAATATATTTTAAAAATTTAAAATTAAGCAATAGCTATCCTCTGCGGAAATTTCCACATCATACAACACATATTGCAAACTAATAAATTCATTTTTTTTTAATTATTAAGCAAACTTCCGAACTATTTTTCGAAAGAAAAAATTATTTTTAAATTTTAACATTTTATATTTAATAAAAATATTTCATTTACGTTTTTAATGCATTGTAATTCAATACTTAAAAATAGAATTTACCTAGAACTTTAAATGTGTAATTTCTTTTTAAATATATGATAAATCCTACAAGGCATCTAGTTAAACCATTTTATTTTTCGTCACAATACCCTTTATTATCCGAGGTCCTATTTTGTTTTCCCCATTGGTACATACTATCAATAATAGGTAACAAAGTACCTCCGTAAGGCGTAATCTTGTACTCCACTCTTGGAGGAATTTCAGCATAAATAATTCGTTCTAGGATGCCATCTGCTTCTAATTCTCGCAATTGATTGGTTAATGTTTGTTTGCTAATTTCGGTGATGTTTTTTAGCAAAATACTATATCTATTTCTATCCGTTCGTATCATGTGAATAATGCTTGGCTTCCATTTTCCACCAATTATATTCATACAATATACTACAGGACAATTGCCCGGATTGAAATCTTTTGTCTTCCTAACTACAGCATTTTCCATTAGTCTATAATTTTAGTCTATACCAATAAATATTGCCTAGACTAATTATATAGACAAAAGTAATAATTTTGCTAATTATAAATTTAAAAGTCACGAAAAAATGAAAAGAATAACAGTATTTACAACTAAAATAACAGCCAATCACCAAGACGTAGATTTTGAAGCATTGAAGAAAAAAGAGATGCCTTTTATTCAGAAATGGAAAGAAGAAGGAGTTTTAGAAAATTTCTACATAAATACAGATACTAATGGGGCAGTCCTTATTTTTAAAAATTTAGAAATGGGTCAAGTTATTAAATATATGGAAGGACTACCCTTCTTTCCGTATTTAGAAAAAGTGGATTATATAGAAATAAATAAAATATTTTAATCCAAATTAGGATTTATATCCTCTTTTTTTTTTGCGGTTACAATATTTCTAAATTTAGTCTTACAAAATTACCTTCAAACTACTTATTGGCAATCTTTTGATTTATTATAATTACAATAATACTATGCGTGCCTACCATTTATTTTTAGTATATTTGAAAAACAAATTATACTAAATATGGATTTTTCAGCAAAAATGCTTCGCGATGATGCCCTTAAAGGGAAAGTAATTGTAGTAACTGGTGGTGGAAGTGGATTGGGTAAAGCCATGACTAAATATTTTTTAGAATTGGGTGCTAATGTTGCCATTACTTCTCGAGATATTTAAAAAATAAACGCAACTGCAACCGAATTGGAAACTGCAACTAGT
>CANGCT010000059.1 GCA_947452415.1 Flavobacteriaceae bacterium | reverse complement strand
TAAAAATAAAAGAGGTGTTATAGCACTTACCTATATCTTCGGAATAGGAAAAAGTAGAGCTATTGAGATTTTAGATAAAGCTCAAGTTAGCCAAGATATCAAAGTTCAAGATTGGAATGATGACCAGATTGGAGCAATCCGTGAAGCGGTTTCTTATTACAAAATTGAAGGTGAACTACGTTCAGAAACTTCATTAAACATTAAACGTTTAATGGATATTGGATGTTATAGAGGAATTCGTCATAGATCTGGTCTTCCATTAAGAGGACAAAGAACTAAAAACAATTCTAGAACAAGAAAAGGTAAAAGAAAAACTGTTGCCAACAAGAAAAAAGCAACTAAATAGTAAATAATATGGCCAAAGCAAGTACAAAAAAACGTAAAGTTATTATTGAATCTACAGGGGAAGCTCATATTAATGCGACTTTTAACAACATCATCATTTCGTTAACAAACAAAAAAGGTGACGTTATTTCTTGGTCTTCTGCAGGAAAAATGGGTTTTAGAGGTTCTAAAAAGAACACACCCTATGCTGCCCAAATGGCAGCTGAAGATTGCAGTAAAGTAGCATTAGAAGCTGGACTTAAAAAAGTAAAAGTTTATGTTAAAGGTCCAGGTAACGGACGTGAGTCTGCTATTCGTTCTTTGCATAACAGTGGAGTAGAAGTAACAGAAATTATTGACGTTACACCAATGCCTCACAACGGATGTCGTCCTCCTAAAAGACGTAGAGTATAATTTATAGTATAACAAGAGAAAGAACAAAGATTATCGAAGGATTTATTGACCTGAATTCATAATCTCTATCTCAAAACAATTTTAAAATGGCAAGATATACTGGTCCAAGTACAAAAATTGCTCGTAAATTTGGCGAGGCAATTTTCGGAGCTGATAAAGCATTCGAAAAAAGAAATTATCCACCTGGACAACACGGGATGGCTAAAAAAAGAGGTAAAAAATCAGAATATGCTATCCAGTTAATGGAGAAACAAAAGGCGAAATACTCTTATGGTATTCTGGAAAAACAATTTAGAAACTTATTTGAAAAAGCTGCTGCTTCTAAAGGTGTAACAGGTGAAATCCTTTTACAATTATGTGAAGCTCGTCTAGACAATGTTGTTTTTAGAATGGGAATTGCTTCAACAAGAAGAGCTGCAAGACAAATTGTTTCTCACCGACACATTACTGTTAATGGTGAATTAGTAAACATTCCATCATATCACCTTAAACCTGGTGATGTAGTTGCTGTTCGTGAAAAATCTAAATCTTTAGAAGCTATCGAACGTTCTTTGTCTAACTCTAGTCATGTATATGAATGGATTACTTGGAATAACGATACTAAACAAGGTACTTTTGTTTCTGTACCTGCTAGATTGCAAATACCAGAAAACATTAAAGAACAGTTAATCGTAGAGTTGTACAACAAATAATAATTGACACTAGTCTAAATTATGGCAATATTTAATTTTCAAAAGCCCGATAAAGTTATCATGATCGATTCAACCGATTTTGAAGGTAAGTTTGAGTTCAGACCTTTAGAACCTGGTTACGGATTGACAGTTGGTAATGCACTTAGAAGAGTTTTACTTTCTGCTCTAGAAGGATATGCAATCACCTCTACCAAAATTGAAGGTGTTGAGCACGAATTTTCTACTATTCCAGGAGTTGTTGAAGATGTTACCGAAATTATCCTTAGTCTTAAACAAGTACGTTTTAAACGTCAAATTGAGGATATCGATAATGAATCAGTAACCATATCTTTAACAGGTAAAGAGCAAATTACTGCTGGTGATTTTCAAAAATTCATCTCTGGATTTCAAGTTTTAAACCCAGAGTTAGTTATTTGTAACCTTGATACAAAAGTTAATTTCAATATGGAATTAACAATTGAAAAAGGTAGAGGATATGTTCCTGCTGAAGAAAACAAAAAGCAAAATGTTGCTATTGGAACCATCTTCACAGATTCTATCTTCACTCCAGTAAAAAACGTGAAATATACAATTGAAAATTTCCGTGTAGAGCAAAAAACAGATTATGAAAAATTAGTTTTTGAAATAAAAACTGACGGATCTATTAATCCAAAAGACGCTTTAACTGAAGCTGCAAAAGTATTAATTCACCACTTCATGTTATTCTCCGATGAGAGAATAACTCTTGAGGCTGACGAAATAGCTCAAACAGATTCGTATGATGAAGAATCATTACATATGAGACAATTGCTTAAAACTAAGCTTGTAGATATGGATTTATCTGTAAGAGCATTAAACTGCCTTAAAGCAGCTGAAGTTGATACATTAGGAGACCTTGTCTCTTTTAACAAACACGACTTAATGAAATTCCGTAATTTTGGTAAAAAATCTTTAACAGAACTAGACGAACTAGTAGCAGTTAAAAATTTAACCTTCGGAATGGATTTGTCAAAATATAAATTAGATAAAGACTAGTTCTTTATTCAAGTTAAATAGCATTTAAAATGAGACACGGAAAAAAATTCAATCACTTAAGCAGACAGACAGGACATAGAAAATCTATGTTAGCTAATATGGCTTGTTCTCTTATCGAGCACAAACGTATTAATACAACTGTAGCTAAAGCAAAAGCACTTAAACAATTCGTTGAGCCGCTTATAACAAAATCAAAAGAAGATACTACACACAATCGTCGTATAGTTTTCGCCTACCTACGTAATAAATATGGTGTTACTGAACTTTTCAGAGAAGTAGCAGCTAAAGTAGGAGATCGTCCAGGTGGATACACTCGTATCATCAAAGTTGGAAATCGTTTAGGGGATAATGCAGATATGGCAATGATCGAACTAGTTGATTTCAATGAAATTTACAACGGTGGTAAAAAAGAAGAGAAAAAAGTTAAAAGCCGTCGTGGTGGAAAAGCTAAAAAATCGGAAACTGAAACCGCTACTGCAACTGAAACTTCAACACCTGAAGCTTCTGCAGAAGAAACTACCGAAACAGCAGAATAATAATGAATTCAATTTCATAAATACAAAGGATAAACTTTCGAGTTTATCCTTTTTTTTTATAATTAGAAGCGAAACTCCAGGCTTTATCAGTAAACATCGTTCCCGCTTTACGCAGTATCTTTATTGTTTTAAAGAAAAACAATAAAGGATACATGCTTCAATCGGGGCTAGAAACAAAGACAGAGGAATATTTGTAAAGTTTCCATAAGAACCTTAAAAAATTAATTCGAATATCCTAAATTTGCACCACAACAACTAACTACTACAATGAAATACACAACACGACCACAAGCCATACTTCTACTAGCAGACGGAACCATCTTTCACGGAAAATCCATAGGAATTACCGGAACTACTTTAGGAGAAGTTTGCTTCAACACAGGTATGACCGGTTACCAAGAAATCTTCACCGACCCTTCTTACTTCGGACAAATAATGGTTGCCACCAATCCACACATTGGAAATTACGGTGTAAATACCAACGAAGTAGAATCCGATGGAATTAAAATTTCAGGATTAGTTTGTAAAAATTTCAGTTTCAATCACTCTCGTCCCGATTCAGAAAGTAATCTTTATGACTATTTTGAAAAACAAAATCTGGTTTGCATTTCCGATGTTGACACTCGTGCTTTAGTAAGTTACATTCGAGATAATGGTGCACAAAATGCAGTAATTTCCACCGATGGAACTTCTATAGAAGAATTAAAAAAGCAACTTGCCGAAGTTCCCGACATGAAAGGATTGGAACTTGCATCTACAGTTTCAACAAAAGAACCATATTATTTCGGTGAGGAAACAGCAACCTATAAAATTGCTGCTTTAGATCTAGGTATTAAAAGAAATATTTTAAGAAACCTTGCACAAAGAGATTGTTATATTAAAATATTTCCTTACAACGCTTCTTTTCAAGAATTACAATCTTTTAATCCCAATGGTTACTTTCTTTCCAATGGACCTGGAGATCCAGAACCTTTAACTGGAGTCCAAGCTGTTGCTAGAGAAATATTAAATTCTAACAAACCTTTATTTGGAATTTGTCTTGGCCACCAAATTATTGCTTTGGCTAATGGAATTTCTACCTATAAAATGTTTAATGGACATAGAGGAATAAATCATCCAGTTATGAATGTTATTACTGGAAAAGGAGAAATAACTTCACAAAACCATGGTTTTGCTGTAAATAGAGAAGAACTTGAAAACCATCCCGATTTAGAAATTACGCATTATCATATTAATGATAATACAGTTGCAGGAATGCAAATGAAATCAAAAGATTGTTTTTCAGTACAATACCACCCAGAAGCAAGTCCTGGTCCTCATGATTCATCGTATCTTTTTGATTCGTTTATTGAATTATTAAAAAAATAGATAAGTACAATTCTTATCAAAAATTAAATCCGACTAAAATTTCAATTTTAGTCGGATTTTTGTTAATAATTATTTTTTTAAGGTTCTTAGGTAATTTACCAATAACCATCTGTCGTCGTCTTCAGCAACTTTTTTCTTGAAGGAAGGCATTTCATCTTTTCCTTCGGTCATTTTGTAAAAAATTTCTCCGTCAGTTTGTTTTTGAAAATCAGCTGATGTAAAATCACCAACATCTCCTTTTAAATCTGCTGCTTTAGACCCATCACCTAACCCTTTTTTTCCGTGACAAGAAACGCATTGCTTTGCATATAAAGCCTTTGCTTCATTCATCCCATCTTTATCTTTAGGGTCAGAAGGATTTTTCATACTTTTATATTTCGCTGGTACATCCCATTTTTTTTGAACTAAAACGGTAAATGATAACAATAATAGTGCAGAGAATGCAACTGCAGAAATGAATTTTAAATTTTTCATAGTTAATTAATTTTTAGATTTATAAATTTTGTATAGATTAATAAGAAGCATTGTTAAGATTGACCAAATTCCGACTAATATTAGATTTGGAATTATCAATATAAACAATGGGGTTTTGGTTGGAGGTGACCACATAGTTCTTTTGTCAAATGTAGATTTATCTGTTATAGGTACTCCAAATTTTGAATATAAATTAGCAATTACAGTTCCATAAGTATCATTCTCTTTCAGAATAACTTGAAAATTTAAAATTCCATCCAATCCAGATAGGTCTTTATCTATTGGTACTATAATTGTTCCATCTGCATCAGTTGTGTAACTATCTTCTTCTCCCATAGAAAGATTTCCAAAGGTACGTTTCAGTCCAACCATTAATGCTTCATCAGCAATAGGATTGTTGTTTTCATCTACTAACCTTGCTTTAATAGTATAGGTACTATCCGTTTTTTCTATCGAAGCTTCAATTGAGGCATCTTTAACCAAAACAGTTTCTGCATTGTCTTCATATGTTTTGCTTTTTTCAATTTTGGCAGTAAATGAGGAACTAGGACCACTATATTTTTTTTCAATTATAAATTTAGCTTTGCCAAGATCGTTAGTAACACATGTTCCAATTTTCACTCCAATACTATCCTCAGCATTTCCTAATTTATAGATAGAGAGTATTAAGTTTTTACATGGAGAGAAAATTTTCTTTTCTTTAAATTGTGCAATAATTTCAATATTTGATTGGTGTTCTTTCATCAACTTGATAAATTGAACGGATAAATTGGCGTTCTTTTTATCTTCTTGTGCAAAAGATTTAATACAAAATAAAGAGACAAATACTGTGAAAATCAACAAAGATTTTTTATTAAATAAGGTTTTAAAGTGTGTCATTTTTTTCAGTATTATGAGTTTCTAATAATCCTCTTTCTTCTGCAGTTTCATGAATAGGTATTATAGGTAAATATCTAAATAGTATTGTCATGATTAATAATGCAGACGCTAATGTTCCGAATGTAATAGTCCATTCTAAAGCAGTTGGAAAGTAATGGTGCCAATCTTTCGGTACTCCTTGGATAGGTAAGAAAGGATTCAATAGTGTTGGAGTTACAATTATGAAACGTTTCCACCAAGATCCAACAACTACTAAGATACCTATAATGAAAAGAGGTAGTGGTTTTCTTCCTTTTGGAAAAATTAAAGCAATTACGGGAACTATTAATCCACCAACAATTACTAACCAAAATAATACGGCATAATCTCCAAAAAATAATTCATTTAAGTGACTTGCCTCTGCTTCTGTAGTTTTATAGGCAGGGACTAAATATTCATTCACATTAAAATACAAGTAGATTAAGCAAAGTAAAACTAATAATTTCCCCATTTTGTCAAAGTGCATATCCGTGATATAATTTTCTAAATGGTATACTTTTCTTAAAACATACATTATTACTACGACTGCTCCAGCCCCAGCTACAAAAGCCCCAGCAATAAAATAGGGGCCAAAGTTTGAACTATCCCAGCCTGGTCTGTAGGTGGTTGCAAATAACCAAGCCGTCACAGTGTGGATTCCAAATGCTACTGGAATTATTAATACAGATAATATCTGAATGGATTTATCGTAAAGTTTTACCTGAGTTTTATTTCCAGTCCAATTCAAAGAAAGCTTGCCATACCATTTACTTAATTTTGGTTTGTCTTTAAAATAATCTTTTAAGATTGCAAAATCCGGAAGTAGTGGGAAAAATAAAAGCATTATACTAATGGATAGATAGGTAGAAATAACTAATACGTCCCAAATAATTGGAGATTGTAATCTTCCATGAAGGAATATATTATAAATTCTATCTGGTCGTCCCATATCAATGATAATGGTTAAACCTGCCATTATGATTGCGGCTACAGCTATTACTTCGGCAATTCTAGTTAATGGAGTGCTCCAATGAGCTCCTGTTAAACGTAGTATAGCTGTGACTAATGATCCAACTAAGCTTATAGCCACAAAAAATACAAAGTTTGAAATATAAACACCCCATAGCGCGTAATCTCGCATATTCGTAATAATTAACCCTTTACTTAATTGTTGATAATAAGAAATTAAAGCACAAAAAATTACAACTACCAAAAAAATCACCCAAATGGTTCCTAGTTTTCCAAATTTTTTTGGAACTAGATCTTCTATTATTTTATTATATTCTTTCATAATTAAGAGTCTTTATGAACGGATTCAAATTCATTGTAATTTTCTAGTCCTTTTTCTACATCTTGTAATCTATCAACGGGTGGTAAATAATACACACTAGGTTGGGTTCCTAGACTTTCCATTAATCGATGTCCTGCTCTGTCTTTTAATAATTTACTTAATTTAAAAGTTTCCCCGCTACCATTTGTTACAGCATCTTCATACATGTCACCAAAGGCAAATACATCATTTGGACAAGCTTTAACACAAAATGGAAGTTCACCTTTTACAATTTGATGGGGACAGAAATCACATTTATCCACGGTTCCTTTTACACTAGGTTGCCCACAAAAATCTGGAGTATATTCTTCTGTTTTAAGCAGAGTTTTGTCTTGTTTTGGTTCTGACCAATTGAATACTCGAATAGAATAAGGACAGGCTGCCATACAAAAACGGCATCCAATACAACGTTCATTATCAATAAGAACTATTCCATCTCTTCTTTTAAAAGTAGCATCTACAGGACAAACTTTTACGCAAGGTGGTTTATCACAATGTTGGCATTGGGTAGGCATAAAATAAGGAGCAGTTTCTTCTGACTCCTGCATTTTATAAACTTTTAACCATGCATTTTCTCCAGTGATGTAGTGTCCTTTATTGCAAGCATTTTGGCAACGTAAAGCATTTTTACATTTTGCCAAATCTACAACCATAACAAATTTTTTCCCTGGAAAACCTTCTCTAGGATTATAGTCTTTCGTTTTTAATGAGTGCTCTTTTACTTCTGATGCTGGAACTTTTATTAAATGTCCATCGGTAGACATAAGTTCTACCATTTCATTTGAAGGTTCACTTTCCATTGCTTTAGAAGCAATAACGGTACCAGCGGTGGCTAATAATCCAAATTTAATTCCTAATTCAAAGTACTTTCTTTTAGATTGTTGATTCTCTTCTTTCATCTTACTTTTTTGTTTTCAACCAACTTAATAGTGATTCATTTGAAATATTTTTTTCAACCACATTAGAATTTTTAATACTACTTTTTCTAACCTTTACAGTTGTCCCGTCTGGGCGAAGTAATATTTGATATTCTTCTTGGTCTTCTTCAATTTTGGAAGTTTCTTTTCCTAATCCTAAAAAAGGAAAAAGTAAACCACCACCTAGAAGAGGCAAAAAACCTCTTCTACTTAGTGATTTATTATTATTGGTTTCGTCCATAGCAATTAGTGAAATAATCTTGTAATGTTAAATCCGATTGCATATTTACCATTGAAGAAATCATTTTGATTCAACATAGTATTATATTGCGGTAGTATTGATCTGTAGTTAGTAATGAATAATTGAAATGCATGAGATCCTGTAGAGTATTCCATTCCTAAGCCCATACCAGGTTTTGTCAAGTTGGTGTTATATTTAGCAAAAGAATAGTTATAATCTGCTATCACTGCCATTGTTGGAGTAACCTTTACACGAGTTCCAATTTCTGTTGCAAATACATTGCTTGGCATTGGACTTTCCACATAATTTAAATGAGAAATACTAGGAGAAATTTGTAAGGATATACTTCTGTTAATTCTTTTTGCAAAAATTAATTGATTATAGTAGGACCATCTATCCGTAGAATGTACAAAGTTTTCAGGAGTACGAGCATCATAAGCCATAGTTCCAAAATAAGTTATACTAAGTGGAGTTTTACCATCTTTGGTTTGTCTTAATAGTGCAGCTTTCAAACTAAAGTCTTGTAGTCTAGAATCTTTAGTAGTTCCAAAGCCAACATTAATAGAATTAGTAATAGCATAGTTTAATGCAAATCTGATATTTGCTGGTGCCCAAATTCCCAATCCGTCATTAGAATTAGGACCTGAATTTACAATTCCAAATCGGTGGTTTATTGTCATTTCTAGAGTTCCTTTAACATTTACTACATTAGTTTGAGATTCTAATAATGCAGAACTTTCAAAAGCAGCTCTTTCAAATTTTGATTTGGTAGTTTTAGTAGAGACTGCTGTACTGTCTTTTACCTGTGCTAAAAGAGTTATTGGTAAAACGAACAGTGCAATTAGGATTGATTTATTTATTTTCATGACTTTTTAGTATTAATTATTAGCAGCTCCGTCGTTAATCCATTTTTCTACTAGAGCAAGTTTAGAAGTACTTAAAGCACCATTAGGTGGCATTTGTGGAGCACCTTTTCCTGTCATTGCTTGATATAGAATACTTCCAGATGCATCTCCGGGAGTTACAAAAACTTCACCTGTAGTTGCATTTGCGGTGGTTAAAGAAAGGTAAGAATTGCCATCTGTTAAATTAGGGTTTGTGTTTACGGCTCCTTTATGACATCCAATACAATTTTTATTAAAAATATTTTGAACGTTAGTTTTATAAGAAACATTTGTAGGTACTGGTTCTTCAGGAAGAGCATCGTTATAGCAAGAAGTAGCAGATAAACCTAAAGCAGCTACCATCATAAGTTGAATTATTTTTTTCATTTTGTAAGTATTTTAATTAATTTTTCTTGTTTGAATTGAAAAACACTTTGTATTAATTTTTAAATGGTGTAATTGCTCCAGATGGATATTTGGTGGTATTACTTAATGCTTTAAGTAAGTTTTTCATTTCAACTTTTGTAATAGGTGTTGCAGCCATCCAAGGAATAGCTCCAAATTGTCCTGAAATTATTTTATGAATTGCTTCAGGAGTTCTAGTTCTAACGAAATCCCCAACTTGAACTTTATTGGTATTGTTGGCAGTCCAACCAGAAGGACCCGATGCAACAGAAGTTCCACGACCACCATTACCATGGCATACCATACATTTAGCTACATAAAATGCATCACCAGCTACTGCATCACCATCTGTTCCTCCAAGATTGCTGTAAACCACTGTTGCAACAGGGCTAGCAGGGGTTAAAGTTGTATTATAGGTGCCTGTGGTTGTCATAGTATACAAATCATTATTTTCATTATAAATTGCACCTTCTTTTATCCATTTTACTAAATCCCAAATTTTATCATCCGTTAATATTTTACTAAAATCTGGATGCGCATTTCCTGCAGGTGTAGAAACTCCATTTACGGTTAATGTTGGGTCAATTGCTCTTCCGCCAACATTTTTAATTGCATTAAAGATATCTTTAGCATCCCAACTTCTGCATTCTTTTAATTTGGATGCTGCTACAGTTGGTGTTCCTGCAGTAGCAGTTACTACCCCTGTTGTAGAATTTACAGAGTATAATGTTTTAGTAATATAGCCACCTTCTCTTCCTAAGCCATCATAAGCATGACAGCCACTACAAGTATAGAAACTTCTATTTTTTTGTCCAGGTATTGTTGAAGTTGGTGGAGTTGCTATATCTGCAATTGTTATTGTAGGATCTGCCGCTGCACTTGCTAGTGGCCATCCTAATGCATCCGCCGGCCATCCAGCATCTACATGTTCGAAGTTATTAAATAATTTTGCCCCGTTTACAGCATCTGCATTATCATAAGATTCTTTGTCAGTAGCTTGCGGATCCACGTAAATGTCATGTGTGCAACTTTGAATCATAAATGCAATGAAACCTATCATCACAATGTTAAAACTTTTTGTTTTCATAATATTTAATTTTTGTTAATGAAATCTATTACAAAATTCAAGTTTATTTTATTTTATAAATGTGATAAATATCATATAGTGTAATTTTTTTAAAAAAATTATTTATTTAACATTATTTAGTATTTGTTAGGGATGAAATTAAAGGATTACTTGTCTACAATTTTTTGATTAATAATAAGTTACATTATTTTTTTAATGTAAAAGTGCTCAATGTGTATTAATTTTAAATATTAATTTATAAAGAGATATCATTTTAGTAAATCATTTTTGTAACTTACTAATTATTATAATTCAATAATTTGATTTTTTATATTAAATGGATTCGTTATATTAATAGGTATAAATTTTCATTTATCTCCTTAATAATAAGAGTGTATATTTAGTATTGATTGGATAATAAAATAATAACTAAAACGATTGAGTTTATAAGTTTTTTTAAAAACAATCAATATGATTTTCATTATGCTTAATTTTGTATGACTTTTTTTAAGAATAATTAATAGATAACAAATAAAATAGTATAAATAATGAGTATTATTATTAAAGTACACGCAAGACAAATATTGGATTCAAGAGGAAATCCAACAATAGAAGTAGATGTGGTAACAGAAAACGGTGTTCTAGGTCGTGCCGCTGCACCAAGTGGTGCATCAACAGGAGAGCATGAAGCGGTAGAACTTCGTGATGGTGGCAAAGCCTATATGGGTAAAGGTGTGCTTAAAGCCGTTGAAAATGTAAATACTAAAATTGCTCCAGAATTATTAGGGGTTTCTGTTTTTGAACAAAATTTAATTGATCAATTAATGATTGATTTAGACGGAACTGCTAACAAAGGAAATTTGGGTGCTAATGCTATTCTTGGTGTTTCTTTGGCTGCTGCGAAAGCTGCTGCTAACGAATTAGGATTGCCTTTATACCGTTACGTTGGAGGTGTTTCTGCTAATACCTTGCCTGTTCCAATGATGAATATCATCAATGGTGGTTCACATTCAGATGCGCCTATTGCTTTTCAAGAGTTTATGATTATGCCAGTTAAAGCAACTTCTTTTACCCATGCAATGCAAATGGGAACAGAAATTTTCCATAACTTGAAAAAAGTTTTACACGATAGAGGTCTTTCTACTGCAGTAGGTGACGAAGGTGGTTTTGCACCAAATCTTGCTGGTGGAACCGAAGATGCTATCGAAACAATTAAACTTGCAGTTGAAAATGCAGGATATAAATTTGGTGACGAAGTAATGATCGCTTTAGATTGTGCTGCTTCTGAATTTTATGTAGACGGAAAATACGACTATACCAAATTTGAAGGGCCAAATGGAAAAGTAAGAACTTCAAGAGAACAAGCGGAATACATGGCGGAACTGGCTACTAAATATCCTATTATTTCTATTGAAGACGGGATGCAAGAAAACGACTGGGATGGTTGGAAATATTTAACCGAATTAATTGGCGATAAAACTCAATTAGTGGGAGACGATTTATTTGTAACCAATGTAGAACGTTTATCTACCGGAATTGAAAAAGGAATTGCTAATTCAATCCTTGTAAAAGTGAACCAAATTGGTACTTTAACTGAAACTATTGCTGCAGTGAATATGGCTAAAAACGCCGGATATACCTCTGTAATGTCACACCGTTCTGGTGAAACGGAAGATAATACCATTGCCGATTTAGCAGTAGCATTAAACTGTGGTCAAATTAAAACAGGTTCGGCTTCCCGTTCGGATCGTATGGCAAAATACAACCAATTATTGCGTATTGAAGAAGAATTAGGCGATACTGCTTATTTTCCAGGTTTGAATGCTTTTAAACAGAAATAAGAAGTATTAAGATTTTAGTATTAAGTACTAAGATTTTTCTTATAAATTAATAAGCCTCAAGAGTTTTTAACTTTTGAGGCTTTTTTTATTGAAGTTATTTTCTAAAAGTGAAATCTAAATTAGACTAAAAACAAATATAATGTAGTCCAATGGCACCCCTCTCCTTTGGAGAGGGGCCGGGGGTGAGGTTAAATAATTGGATAATATTACATTTTCGCAAATTTCAGACTCGCTACAATATCCTCTTTTTCTAGTTCTGGATGGTCTTCTAGAATTTCTTCATTAGTCATTCCTGAACCAAGTAAGTCAATAATCATTTCTACAGTCCAGCGCATTCCTCTTATGGATGGTTTGCCGTGAACTATTTCGGGGTTAATTGTAATTCTATTTAGTAAGTTCATTATTTATTATTTTATTCAAAATTACATTTTTTATTAATAGAATTTAATTTTCAATAAAAAATAATTTGTATTTATCATTTCTTAATTAAAATTCTAATCTAAATCTTTCAAATTCTAATTTGCTTATTTACTACAAAAAGGAAATAGTACATTTGAATATCTATTTTCAAATAGTTGAAACTAAAACCGTTTTTGTTTTTTGTAAAATGAATTTTTTTCTTAACTCATTTGCAGAGTAATAATTTAGATAGTTTACTTTTAGTATCGTCAAACTAAAATTGATATAGATATAGCTAAAGTAATTACTTTTATTTTTGTAAAATCTTTAGACTTTACGACTTTTAAACTTTCGACGAACTTAATATATATCAATCTTGCACTTTTTTTCTAATCTTAACGAAATCGTTAGAAATTTTCTTTTATAATTCATTTAGAATTCCATATTTTTGTTAAATTAAAATTCAATAGACTTAATTTCCAATTATATCATGTCAAAAACAGCAATATTAGAGTACGAAGGCAAAAAATATGAGTTCCCAATAGTTATCGGAACTGAAAATGAACCTGCTATCGACATCAACAAACTACGCGATTTAACAGGAGCTATCACTCTAGATCCAGGATATAAAAATTCTGGTTCTTGCGAAAGCAAAATTACATTCCTAGATGGGGAAGAAGGAATTCTTCGTTATAGAGGTTATGCAATTGAAGATTTAGCAGACAAAGCAAATTTTCTTGAAGTTTCCTATTTAGTAATCTTCGGCGAATTGCCAACTAAAGAGCAATTGGCTCAATTTGAAAACGACATTCGTAAATACACACTTGTGAATGAAGAAATGAAAAACATCATTGATGGTTTTCCAAAAACTGCCCACCCAATGGGAGTTTTGGCTTCGTTAACATCTGCGTTGACTGCATTTAATCCAAAAGTTGTAAACGTAGATAACGAAAAAGAAATGTATGAAGCAGTTTGTAAAACAATGGGTAAATTTCTTGTTATTGCAACTTGGACTTACAGAAAAATGATGGGGTATCCTTTAAATTATTACGATAATACTAAAGGATATGTAGAGAACTTCATGCGCTTAATGTTTGAATTACCAACAGGACCTTATGCAAAAAATCAAGTTATAATTGATGCTTTAGATAAATTATTCATCCTTCATGCCGATCACGAACAAAACTGTTCTACTTCTACAGTACGAATAGTTGGTTCCTCTCATGCTGGATTATTCGCTTCCATCTCTGCAGGAGTTTCTGCACTTTGGGGACCACTTCATGGTGGAGCAAATCAAGCAGTACTTGAAATGCTTGAAGCAA
Organism: Flavobacteriaceae bacterium; assembly: GCA_947452415.1. Classification (GTDB taxonomy): domain Bacteria; phylum Bacteroidota; class Bacteroidia; order Flavobacteriales; family Flavobacteriaceae; genus Flavobacterium. Next base: position 3,371 of record CANGCT010000059.1, on the reverse strand, counting down.
TTCAAAAAGATGGTGGTGATGCCGATAAATACATGGCAAAAGCAAAAGATAAAGACGATCCATTCCGTTTAATGGGATTTGGACATAGAGTTTATAAAAACTTCGACCCAAGAGCAAAAATTATCAAAAGAGCTGCTGATGAGGTATTGGCAACATTAGGTGTTAACGACCCCATTCTTCAAATTGCAAAAAAATTAGAAGAAGCTGCATTAGTAGATGATTATTTTGTTTCAAGAAAATTATATCCTAACGTAGATTTTTATTCCGGTATTATTTACCGTGCTTTAGGTATTCCTACCGAAATGTTTACAGTAATGTTCGCAATTGGTCGTTTACCAGGTTGGATTGCACAGTGGAAAGAAATGCGTGTTAACAAAGAACCAATTGGTAGACCACGTCAAGTTTATACGGGATATCCTTTAAGAGATTTCGTTGCAATGGATAAAAGATAAGATTCTTTAAATACTTATAAACAAAAGCTTCGCTATTCAGCGGAGCTTTTTTATATTTGCCTTACGCCAAAAGCAAAAATATATGTTACAATTAAATGTAAAAAACGAGACTTCAAGATTGAGAGCAGTAGTATTAGGATCTGCAATTGATAATGGTCCAACACCAACTGCCGAAGAAGCATACGACCCAAAATCTCTAGAACATATTCTCGCCGGAACTTATCCTGAAGAAGCTGATATGGTAAATGAAATGGAAGCTTTTAATAAAGTATTCCAAAAATACGATGTAAAAGTTTTTCGTCCAGAAAGAATTCAAAATTACAATCAGATTTTTACTAGAGATATTGGATTTGTAATAGATGATGTTTTTATCAAAGCTAACATTCTGCCTGATAGAGAACGGGAATTAGATGCAATTCAATTTGTAATAGATCAAATGAATCCAAATAAAGTGGTTCGTCCTCCTGAAGAAGTACATATTGAAGGTGGCGATGTCATGCTTTGGAACGATTATATTTTTATTGGTACTTATAAAGGTTCCGACTATAAAGACTATATTACAGCTAGAACTAATATGGCTGGGGTTAATTATATCAAAGAATTATTTCCTAATAAAATTGTAAAAGAATTTGACCTGGTTAAATCAAAAATGGAAGCCCGCGATAATGCCTTACATCTTGATTGTTGCTTTCAGCCCGTTGGCGACAACAAAGGAATTATTTACAAAAGTGGTTTCCGTGAAGAGGCAGATTACCGCTATTTGGTAAAACTTTTCGGAAAAGAAAATCTATTTCACATCACCCGTGAGGAAATGTATAATATGAATTCCAATGTTTTTTCCATCGCACCAAATGTTGTGGTTTCCGAAAAAAACTTTACCAGATTAAATACCTGGCTTCGAGAACAAGGCTTTACTGTTGAAGAAATTCCATATGCAGAAATAGCAAAACAAGAAGGATTATTGCGTTGTTCAACTTTACCTTTAATAAGAGATTAAAAGTTGTAGGTCGTAAGTTTTAGGTTGTGAGTTGATGATGATTGTCTAAAATATTTTAAAATGAGTAGTTATAGAGATTTAGATATTTATAAAATTAGTTTGGAACTTTTTTACATCGTTCATCCATCCTCTTTAAAACTTCCAAAATATGAAATGTATGAATTAGGAAGTCAATTAAGACGTTCCTCCGACAGTGTTGTAACTAATATTGTTGAAGGGTATGGAAGAAAAGTATAAAGCAGAATTTGTAAGATTTTTGTTTTTTTCTTGGTCGAGTTGTTTAGAAACAGTAAACCATTTAGAAAAAATAAATCATTTATATAATGAGGTAATCGAAAATAATGAAGAATTAATTTTAAAATATAACGAATTAAGTTCTAAGATATTTAACTTTATAAAATATGTAGAACAAAATTGGAAGACATAAAAAAAACTATAGGCAAACTAAGTAAACTTAAAACTTACAACCCACAACAAAAAACAAAAATGAACCAAACCACCAATTCTATTTTAATGATTCGCCCGGTGGCGTTTCGAATGAACGAGCAAACAGCCGTAAATAACTATTATCAAAAGGTTCTTGACGGATTAACCCCAGAAAATGTAAACACCAAAGCCAAAGAAGAGTTTGATGCTTTTGTAAAAAAACTCCGAATGGTTGGCGTGGACGTAAATGTTGTGGAAGATACCGCAAGTCCAGACACCCCCGACAGTATTTTCCCTAACAATTGGATTTCTTTTCATGAGAATGGCGATGTGGTTTTGTATCCAATGTTTGCCGAAAATCGTCGTGCCGAACGTAGAGAAGACATTCTAGATATTTTGGAAGATAATGGTTTTGAGATCAACGAAGGAATCATGGATTATACTGCCGCAGAAGAAGATGGTTACTATCTTGAAGGAACCGGAAGCATCGTTTTAGACCGTGAAAACGGAAAAGCCTATTGCGCACTATCTCCTCGTGCCGACGAAGAATTGTTTATTGAATTCTGCGAAGATTTCGATTTGAATCCAGTAATTTTTGAAGCCTACCAAACCGTAGATGGCGAACGAAAATTAATTTACCATACCAACGTAATGATGTGCATTGGCGATACCTTTGCCGTTATTTGTTCTGATTGTATTGACGACAAAAAAGAACGCAAAATGGTTTTGGACAGTTTGAAATCCGACGAAAAAGAAATCATCCTGATAACCGAAGCCCAAATGAACAACTTTGCAGGAAACATGCTAGAAGTAATAGGGTCAGACGATAGGCGCTATTTAGTAATGAGCTCCTCGGCTTATAACTCGTTAACTAAAAAACAAATTGCGCAACTAGAAGAACACATTACCATTTTGCATTCTAGTCTAGATACTATTGAAGCTTGCGGAGGTGGAAGTGCCCGTTGCATGATGGCCGAAATTTTCTTACCAAAAAATTAGAAATAAAATTCCAATAGTAAAATTCCAAATTCCAATTTTTATAAGTTGAAATTTGGAATTTTCTATTTTGCACCACTATCTTCCATCTTCCATCTTCCATCTTCCAACTTCCAACTTCCATCTTCCATCTTCCATCTTCCATCTTCCATCTTCCAACTTCCAACTTCCATCTTCCATCTCCCATCTTTGTATCAATTTTTTCCGTACTTTTACACCATGAAAAATAAGAAAACACTCGTGCTTGGTGCCTCTACAAAACCCGAAAGATATGCTTTTAAAGCAATAACAATGTTGGTTGAAAAAGGCTATTCGGTGCTTGCCATAGGTCAAAACCAAGGCGAAGTTGCTGGAATTTCCATACGAACTAAAAACATACCCCTAAAAAATATCGATACCGTAAGCCTTTATTTGAATGCTTTGCGTCAACGCGAATACTACAATTACATCATCGAAACCAAACCAAAACGGGTTATTTTCAATCCCGGAACCGAAAATCC
>CANGCT010000058.1 GCA_947452415.1 Flavobacteriaceae bacterium | reverse complement strand
TTTATAGTGTTAAATAACTAAATAATGAAAACAACAGTTGTAATAGGAGGAAGTTTTGCTGGTATGACAGCAGCCCTCGAAATAAAAAGAAAAGGAAAAGAAAACCACAAAGTAATTCTGATTGACAAATCTCCATTATTCCTTTTCATCCCTTCATTAATATGGGTGCCTTTTGGCAGAAGAGAAATAAAAGACATCTCTTTTAGAAAAGATGCTATTTTAGCCAAAAAAGGGGTTGACTTTATTAATGCTGAAGCCATAAATGTAGATACTCAAACACAAATTGTACATACCGATAAAGGTGATTATAGCTATGATAACTTAGTTGTAGCAACTGGCCCAAAAGTAAAATACGATATCGCTCCAGGTATAGAAGAACATGCTTATTATGTTGGAACTCCAAATGGAGCAATGAAAATAAGAAAAGCACTTGAAGAGTTTAAGAAAAATCCAGGGCCAATTGTTATTGGAGCAACTCAAAATGCGGGTTGTATGGGAGCTGCATATGAATTTTTATTCAATATAGAAAAATGGTTACGCGAACAAAATATTCGTAAAAAAGTCGATTTATATTGGATAACTCCAGAAGATTATCTTGGACATTTTGGTATTGATGGTATGCCATTAGGTGAAAGTTTATTTAAGGTATTCATGAAAATGTTTAATATCAATTATCGAACTCAAGTAGGTGTTAAAGAAGTTTCTGCAGATAGTGTAATATTATCAACCGGAGAGGTGTTGCCAAGTAAATTCACAATGTTAATGCCCCCATTTATTGGAGTAGATTTTGTAACCAATTCACCATCTTTACATGCTACTGCAAATGGATATATTCCTGTTGGTGATGATTACCGACATGTTGATATTCCAAATGTGTGGGCTGCAGGAATTGCTGTTGATGTGAAACTTCCGTTTGTTCCTAAAACCATTCCTTTTGCTTCTCCAAAAACGGGATACCCATCTGACGAAACTGGAAAAATAGTTGCAGAAAATATTATCCGAGTTGCAAATGGAAGAACTGACTTGAAGAAAAAAGCATGGGGTAAAATTCCTGGAATTTGCATCATGGATTGCGGAAAAAAAGAAGTAATTATATTTTCAAACCATCTTTTTAAACCGAGAGCTATTGCGGTGATGATTCCAAATCTAATTTATGACTTTAGTAAAATACTTTTGGAAAAGTATTTCCTTTGGAAAACCAAAAGAGGATATGCATTTCTTCCGTGATTGAATATTTAGAAAATATAATTTTGTAATGAAAAAATAAACCCAATTATAACAAATGATGATCCAAGTGAGGAAATCAAGTGAGGAAATGATAGGTTTTTTAGTTAGAGTTTTTCAAAGCCCTATATTTTAAAGGGGGTTACGGTTCTAAAAAATATTAAAGATATTTTCATAACCCTGAGGTCGGGAGTTCAAATCTCCCTCTCGCTACGAATTAACCCCTTAATATTCAGGTATTAAGGGGTTTTTAATTTCGTTTGAATTAAAGAGCATGAATTTGCTCAAGTGAGGAACTGGAGACCTTTAGGGCCTTAAAGCCTTACTAACACTACAAAAAAGGAGGATTTTTTCAAGTGAGGAACTATTAAAATAAGGTCAAAAAAAAAGATATAATTAAGACTAAATCAGCCTGCCACTGTTGCTATCACTATATATCTAATCTTACATATTACAATACCCCCATTTCAACAATTTCAATTAATTTGTTTTTATGCTATAATTAAAAAGGAAGATAAGCCAATATTTAAGCAATTAAATCTTTAATCGTTTATTAAAAATAGATAAAGAATTATTATTTACAATTCAATATGCTTATTCAACAACTCAACGTTAACTGATTTTTAATAAACTTATCCATCTTATAAATTTGTGAAAACTTAATTTATAAAAGATGAAAAAATACTTTATACTATTATTGATTTCAGCAATTTCTTTTGCACAAAACAATAAGCAAAACATCCGTGGAATTGTTATTGATAAATTGTCTCAAACGCCTATAATTGGTGCAACCGTTCAAATAAATAATTCCGAAATAAAAGCAATTTCCGATGAAAATGGGAATTATGTTTTAACCGAAATTACCCCAGAGCGTTACGATATTGAAGTTTCCTTTGTAGGTTACAAAGAAGTTGTAATTCCAAATGTAATAGTTACTTCTGGTAAAGAAGTTATTTTGGATATAGCGATGGAAGATGAATATAAGAAATTAGACGAAATTGTTATAAAAACATCCAATAAAGCTAGTACTATAAATAAGTTAGCCACTGTTAGCGCAAGAACTTTTTCAATGGAAGAATTCAATCGATTTGCAGGCGGAAGAAGCGATGTTGCTCGTTTGGTAGCCAATTTTGCTGGAGTAAGCGCACCCGATGATAGCAGAAATGATATTGTAATTAGAGGAAATTCACCAGTTGGTGTTTTGTGGCGCATTGACGGAATGAATGTAACCAATCCCAATCATTTTGCTTCCGTGGGAACGACTGGTGGAGCAGTAAGTGCTTTGAATACCAATTTGTTGAAGAATTCTGATTTCTTTACTTCGGCTTTTCCAGCTGAATATGGCAATGCAACTTCGGGCGTTTTTGATATTGGTTTTAGAAATGGAAATTCTAAAAAGCGAGAAACAACCCTTCAACTTGGCGTAATTACCGGATTGGAAGCCACCACGGAAGGACCTATTAACAAAGAAAAAGGTTCGTCTTATTTGGTAGGCTATCGGTACAGTTTGGCAGGAGTAGCCCAAGCTCTTGGCGTAAATATCGGAGTAACAGCCACACCGTCTTATCAAGATTTATCGTTCAAATTGAACAGCGGTACTTCTAAACTGGGAAAATTGTCCCTATTTGGAATTTTAGCTACAAGTACTATTAGCATAGATGGAGGCAAATCGGGTAGCTTATATGGAGGTGGCGATCAGGTTGATTTTGCCAGTAAAATTGGAATTGTGGGTTTGAATCATTTCAAACAAATCAATCCTAAATCGTTTATCAGTTCGACCATTGGTGTGAATTATTCTGAAACCAATCAAACTTCATACGATTTTGATAGAATGGCTAATGTTTCCTTTTCAAAAGAAATAAGCAATGTTGCCAAAACAGCGTATAATTTTAGTTCCAACTATAATTTAAAAGTAAATTCTAAGTTATTTGTAAAAGCAGGAATTCAAGATGAATTTATAGGTTTGGATTTATTTTATAAAACCAAACAAAATAGTATCGATGCTTGGAAACAAGTTTGGGATTACAACAGTTTTACCAATTTGGCGCAAGCCTTTGTTCACGGAAAATACAACATTAGCGAACAATTAACCTTAAATGCTGGTTTGCATTCGCAAAAGTTCTTCTTGAATAATTCGGTTTCAATAGAACCTCGTTTGGGATTGAAATATGCGGTAAATAGCAAAAGTAGTTTTAGTTTAGGCTATGGTTTACATTCGCAAATGCAGCCGATTAACGTTTATTTTCTTCAAACTCAAAACGCTGATGGTTCAATTTCCTACAACAATAAAAATTTAGATTTTACCAAAAGTCAACATTTTGTTTTGGGTTATGATTTGCAACCGTTCAAAGATTGGCGATTGAAAACAGAAGTCTATTATCAAGCGATTTCTAATGTTCCTGTGAATACTTTTTCAAGCAGTTATTCTATGCTGAATACGGGTTCGAGTTTCAAAGCCGATACCGAAGATAATCTTACCAATGCAGGAACTGGGACTAATTATGGTGCAGAAGTAACCATTGAAAAATTCTTTAGCAATGGCTATTATGGCTTGTTTACATCATCATTATACAGTTCAAAATACAAAGGAAGTGATGGCGTAGAACGAAATACGGCTTTCAACGGAAAATATGTTTTCAATATTTTAGGTGGAAAAGAATGGAAAGTTGGTAGTGAAAAAAGAAACAAAATTTCTACCGATATGAAATTTACCAATGCAGGCGGAAGAGCTTATACGCCAATTGATATTGCAGCTTCTCAATCGAGTAATAACGAAGTTTTGTCAACCGATGCTTATTCGGGAAATTTAAGTAATTATTTTAGGTTGGATATAAAAGGAAGCTATACCATTAATAGTAAAAACAAAAAGCGTTCTCAATCTATTTCATTAGATTTACAAAATGTGACAAATCATAAAAATATGTTTTCACAAAAGTATGATAATCAAAGAATGAATTTGAATACGACTTATCAATTGGGTTTCTTTCCAAATATTATTTATAAACTGCAGTTTTAAGGTAAAAAAAATGAAGAATTCAAAACGTAACATACTTAACAAATTCGGAATTGCGATTGCAATAACACTCTTTTTTAAAATCGTTTTTTTTAGAATTGATGAATTTTTCCAAATGGATTTGTTATTTATTTTAGCTATTGTAATAATTATTATGCAGGGAAATGAAGCTATTAATAAAGGGCTAAATTCCAAATACAGTTGGATTGAAAATTCCAAAAAAAGGGTGATTATTCAAAGTATTCTTTCGATTCTATTCACATCAAGTGCCTTATTTCCTATAATGTATTTGCTACATCAATTGAGATTTGGGGACGGTCAAATAGTAAATCATAAAATGATTGAAATTTTTCCACCAGCCCTTCTTTTTACTTTTGCACTTTTGGCGGTAAAAATCGGAAGTGAATTTTTCAGTTCTTTAAAAAACAGTTTAATTGAAACAGAAAAATACAAAACGGAAAGTGCCAATGCCCAATTGCAAAACTTAAAAAATCAGTTGAATCCTCATTTTCTATTTAATAATTTGAGTGTTTTAACTTCGTTAGTTTATAAAAATCAAGACAAAGCGGCCGATTTTATTAATGAATTAGCCAAAGTGTATCGTTATGTTTTAGATACTAAAAATTCAGAGTTAGTGCCCTTGCAAGAAGAATTGGATTTTATAAATCATTATATCTTTTTGCAAAAAATACGATTTGAAGACAGTATTTCATTTGAAATTAAAATTGAAGAAAGTAAAAAGTCAGATTATTTATTGCCAATGTGCCTGCAAATGTTGGTCGAAAATACGATTCAACACAATGAAACTTCGCAAGCCAATCCGTTGAAAGTTTTAATTTACACGGATAATGATTCTTTAGTCATCGAAAATCCAATCTTGTCAAGAAGTGACATTTCGGAAAGTACTAAAACAGGCATAAAAAATATCAAACAACGGTATTCCTTTTTTACCGATAAAAAAGTTATCGTTTCTAACAATGGCAAAGTTTTTAAAGTAATTTTACCATTAATACAGAAAAAATGAAGGTTGTAATCATAGAAGACGAAAAATTATTGGCAGAACACTTAACTATTTTATTACAAAAAATAGACGAGTCAATAACAGTTGTTAACTATTTCGATACGATTACGGCTTCTGTAAATGCTTTTAAAGAAGCCTTAAATGCCGATTTAATCTTTATGGATATTCATTTAGCCGACGGTAATAGTTTTGAAATTTTCAATCAAATTCAACTTGAAATACCCGTTATTTTCACCACTGCTTTTGACAATTATGCTATACAAGCTTTCAAGCAAAATAGTGTCGATTATTTATTAAAACCCATTGCTTTAAAAGAGTTGCAATTTGCCTTAGATAAGTTCAAAAAGCAACAGCAATCAGGAAATAAAGACTTAATTTCAAGTATTGCATTGGCATATCAGCAAATGAATAAAGAATATAAAACACGGTTTTTAGTTAAATTAGGACAAACCATTGATACTATTCCAACAGATGAAATTCATCATTTTGAGACCAAAGAAAGTTTGTCATTTTTAGTTACCAATAAAGGAAATCGCTATCTAATTGATTACACTTTAGATCAACTCGAAACGATGTTAAATCCCCAAAATTTCTTCCGCATTAACAGAAAAATAATTCTACACATTCAATCTATTGAAAAAGTAAGCACCTATTTTAATAGCCGACTTTCCATAGCAACAAAATTTTTAGATAATGATGCACGAATAGTTAGCCGTGAACGAGTAAATGATTTTAAAGAATGGTTAGATAATTAAGGCATCACATAATTATTCATTTATTTTTTTTTACAATTCAATCCTATTTTTCTACAACTCAACCGATTTTCATTTTTTATCCTTTCGTTCTAAAAGTAAATTTGGCATTATTAATCCAAATAAAACTTTAGAATATGAAATCAAAACTAATTTTATTACTGTTTATTGCAACTATTGATGCTTTTGCTCAAACAAATCCAGCAATTACGTCTTGGTTACAAAACACCAATAACACTAAAGGAAGGTATTATCTAACGGGTAATTCAACCCCTATACTAACAACAATCAATGCTAATGTTCAGCAAGTTCAATATTCTACTAATTATGTTTATGTAACAGCCACTGGAGTTCCAGCTTTTGTAACAGGTCCTTTTGCTACAGGTCCAGTTTCAACCGCCTTAAATAATAATTATATTATTAAAATGCCTTTAAATCCTACAGTAGCTACGACAAATACGTTAGTTGGCATGGGTGCAGTCGCAGCTTTTATTAATGGAACAGTTGCATACACTGCAGGGGATGGGGGATCTTATAACAATCTAAATAAATGGCATTCTAATGCGGTTTACTTTGAAAATATTGGTTTTGATTGCGCGCATGGTCATCCAGGACCAATGACTTCCGATTATCATCACCATCAAAATCCCTCGGCCTTTAATATAGAAACTGTACCTACATCCTCAATATGTAATATATATTTAGCCGATGGACTTTATGTTCCGAATGCAGCCGCACATGGACCACTTATTGGTTTTGCAGCTGACGGTTTTCCTATTTATGGAGCTTATGGATATACCGATCCATTAGATCCTACAACACCTATAAAGAGAATCACTCCTAGTTATAGATTAAGAAATATTACGTCAAGAACTACATTGCCTAATGGAACTGCGGCTGTAGGACCAACTTTAACAGAAATGGTTCAAATTATGGGTCCAGGAGCTCCACAAATTCAAGCGGTTTTAGGTGCTTATTTAGAAGATTTTGAATATGTAGCTGGATTAGGTGATTTAGATGAAAGTAACGGAAGATTTTGTAAAACTCCTGAATATCCAAACGGAATTTATTGCTATTTTGCGACTATTGATGCAAATAACAAACCTGTATATCCTTATCTTTTAGGAAAATATTATCATGGTACAGTCCAAGCTACTTTACATGCAACTATAAGTGAAACCGTAACTACATACACACCAGCTTTATCGGTAGCTAATAATAATTTAGAACAAATTGGTTTGTCTTTATTTCCTAATCCTTCAAGTGATATAGCTGTTATTCAATCGTATGCACCAACTATTAGTGATTTAAAAATAGAATTGTTTGATATAAATGGAAAGTTAATTTTAGAAGATACTTTAAAACAAGGTAGTACGATGTGTTATCTGAATTTAGAGACAGTATATTCTGGAGTATATTTTGTGAAAATTTCAGATAATAAAAATTCAATTATAAAAAAGGTTGTTGTTTCTCATTAATTAGACATTTCCATTTCTTGGCAACTATATAAATGATTCTGAAACAGGAAGTGACTTTCCTCTGTAAGTATGAAAAAAGATAATTGGATACAAAATGTACTAGACAGTACTAATGGAATGACGCATGAAAAAAGAGGTTAATCAACATAAAAAAAAATCAAAACGGAAGAAAATTGAATTTTCACAGAATTGTATCTAAATTATTTAGCCAGTTTGGAGAAGAAATGTAAAGAAGAATTAAAGCGGTAAAAAGGGAATCATTTTACCTTTCACCTTGCAAATTATGATGAATTGTTAGGTTTTGATGAAATTCTTGAATACTTAAAAGAAAATAAAGTTCCTAATAAACAGTTTTATTACGATACTGTCCATAGATTTGAAAAAGTAGATGAAATGCTAGAGAATATTAAAAGTGAATTAATCTCAATGTAATTAATAAGATTAATAACGAATTTTAAATTCAATAACCAACCTATTACCTTCCTTATCAACACTCATTAACACATAAATCTACAGATGCTTCAAGTGAGGAAATCAAGTGAGGAAATGATAGATTTTTTTGTTTGAGATTTTCAAACACCTATATTTTAAAGGGGTTTACGGCTCTAAAAAATATTTAAGATATTTTCATAACCCTGAGGTCGGGAGTTCAAATCTCCCTCTCGCTACAAAAATCTTCACAGAAATGTGAGGATTTTTTTTTGGAATGAATTCACTAAAAAATATTGAAAACCAAATGGTTGGAACAGTATAAAAGCAACTTTGTGTCTGATTTATTTTTCAAATATACAACATTTTTGGTACTTTCAAAGTTCCTTCAAAAATGCAAAAAAACGATCAAAAACACCCTTTTTTGACACTTTTTCTGCCACATTTCTGCCACAAACTTGATCAACTTTTCAAGGTATTCGGTGCTTACGAGAGAAAATTTGTGACAAACTTTTTAAAAACAGCAAAAATCAGCTCATTTCCCATCAAAAAAACACCATCTATTTTGGAGTCAAAACAAAAAAAGTGGATTAATATCCACTCTTTCATTATGCAGTTGCATTCTCATTAATGCGTTCTATTATGCTTATTACTTTATACGCATCATTATCATCAAATATACCCATTAAACCTTGGTCATTCATGTATGTAAATGGTGGTTCAAATAACATACTTGGTTCTATGTTTCCATTCTTCGTTAGATAGGTAATGATATTCTGTATAAAAGAATTTGGTCTGCTCTCAAACTTCCTGCTTGTAGAAATTCTGCAAAAGCATTTTGGCTGCTTTTACTTCTTTTCTTCATTATTTTACAAAATCAGATAATACTTTCATTATATGTAATTATGTATTTTTATTTTATATGCATAAACAAATAATTAAAAAATACAAGATGAGGTTCTTATTTCAAGATCTTAAACACCATAAACACAATTTTTTTCAAAAAAACCAATAATAAATTTGTAATTTTTATTTTACATTTTAATATACCCTTAAAATTTTAGGGATATAATTATTAAAAATATAAAAATTTATTATTTCTTTATGTTTTTAATAGGGGTACTGTTTGGTTTTAATATATTTATCTCGAATTTAAAACTAAAAATATGAGGAAAATTATTTTAAGTATTATACTTATAACAATTTTGATATTATCTATCTTTTCTATTTATTTATTTCCCGAAAGTAAGGAGCTAGGCAATCACATAATTCCACTTAAACTAGACACTGGAGATACTGCTTGGATGCTTATTTCTACAGGTTTGGTATTATTAATGACTCCTGGACTAGGTTTCTTTTATGGCGGAATGGTAGGTAAAAAAAATGTAATTAGCACTGTTTTACAAAGCTTTATGGCTATGGTTATTGTAACTGTATTGTGGGTAGTAGTTGGATTTGGATTATGTTTCGGACCTTCAATAGGAGGTTTTATAGGTAACCCAGCTTTCAATTTATTTTTCAATGGCGTAAATGCAAATTCTGCTTGGGAATTAGCACCTACTATTCCTTTTATTCTATTTGCTTTATTTCAGGCAAAATTTGCAATTATAACTCCTGCATTAATAACAGGAGCTTTTGCAGAACGTGTTCGTTTTTGGGCTTATTTATTATTCATGGTCTTATTTATAATATTTGTATACACACCATTATGCCATATGACCTGGCATCCGGATGGATTATTCTTTAGATGGGGAGTTTTGGATTTTGCTGGAGGAACAGTAGTGCACATGAGTGCCGGATGGGCAGCATTAGCAGGAGCAATATTCTTAGGTAAAAGAAAAATTCAAAAAACAAATCCTGCTCGTATTACCTATGTTTTATTAGGAACAGGACTATTGTGGTTTGGATGGTTTGGTTTCAATGCAGGTGCTGCTTTAGGATCTAACGGATTGGCTGCCCAAGCATTAGGCACCACGACAGTAGCCGCAGCCGCAGCCGCAATGGCATGGGTATTTTTAGATAAAATACTTGGTCATAAACTCTCTGCAATGGGAGCTTGTATAGGCGCAGTAGTTGGACTAGTTGCAATTACTCCAGCGGCAGGTTTTGTTACAATTCCGCATGCTTTAGCTATAGGATTTATTGCAAGTTTTGTAAGTAACATTGTTGTGAGCAAATTTCCTAAAGGTAAAGTTGACGATGCTTTGGATGTATTTGCTTGCCATGGTGTAGGCGGAATGGTTGGAATGTTATTAACTGGAGTTTTTGCTTCAAATTCAGTAAATTCAATTGTGGGTGACAATCAAGGCTTAATATACGGAGATACTACTTTGTTTTTAATCCAATTAAAGACTTTAGTTCTTGTTTCTATTTTTGCTTTTACTATTTCTTACACCTTATTCTTTTTAGTAAATAAAATAACTCCTTTGAGAGTAAGTGAAGACAAAGAAGAACTTGGACTCGATATTTCTCAACATGGTGAGCAGCTTTAAAAATAGGAAGTTCAAAGCAAAATTAAATATTGAGTCAACATAAAGCTCTATAAAAATTAACGAGATAGCCTCTTTTATTTACAATAGATAACTGATAATATAATTTCACATTATTCTTTTTTCTATATTTGTTTTTTATTAATAATTTATTTAAATAATGTATAAAATATTATTTTCTATCAATTTGTTAGTCTTTGGCTTAAAGATACATTCACAAACAAATCCTGCAATCACCGCATGGATTCAAAATACTAACAATACAACAGGACGTCATTACCTTTCTGGAAATTCTACTGTAATTAACGATGTGGCATTGGCCAATATCCAAGAGGTGCAATATTCTGCCAATTGGTCTTATGTAACCACCCAAGGAGTTCCCTCTTTTATTACTGGACCATTTACTGCCAACCCAAATACTGTTATTACTGCAACCTCTTCTATTTATAAAATACCATTAAATCCAGTTCAAAATACTGGAGCATTAACTGCTACAGGAGCAGGAAATATTGGAGTATTTATTAATGGCGTAGGGCTTTTTAGTTATGGTGATGGTTTTTCTTACACTCCGGCTTCCAATTCAGATACTCCCGCCCCTAATGGGGTTTGGAGACGCGATGCGGTTAAAGCCGAAATAATTGGTTTTGATTGTGCTAAAGCGCACCCAGCAGCCCAAGGAAATTACCACCACCACCAAAACCCAAGTGCATTTAATTTAGATTTACTGCAACTTTCCACTATTTGCAACCTTTACCCATCGGATGGTTTATATACTATTAATCCTACAATTCATTCGCCACTAATTGGTTTTGCTTATGATGGATTTCCAATTTATGGTGCTTTTGGCTATACCAATACCAACGGAACCGGGGGCATTTCTAGAATGAAATCAAGTTATCAATTGCGAAACATTACAGCTAGAACCACTTATGCCGACGGTACTGATGTTGTAGATGGGCCACCCATTAGTAGTACTTTTCCGTTAGGATGGTATCGTGAAGATTACGAGTACATAGCACATCTGTCCGACCCAACTTATCTAGACGAGCACAATGGCAGATTTTGTATCACACCCGAATATCCAAGTGGTATTTATTGTTATTTTACAACTGTAGATAGTAATTATAATTCTACTTACCCATATTGTGTTGGACCAACGTATTATGGTGTGAAAAATGTTGTAAAAGTAACTGCAATAACAGAAACAACATCACCATATTTGGATGCAATGACTTTTGAAAAAAATGATTTTTCCATCACTATGGCACCTAATCCTGCCCAAGATTTTATAGCCATACAATCGCAAATGGCCTATTCCGATTATAAGATTGAACTTATTGATGAATTGGGGAAAGTAGTAGCAAATAGTGCAATTGTTAAAGGAAGTACACTAAGTGTCATCGATATTCAAACGATTTATAACGGAACTTATTTCGTTAAAATTTCAAATGAAAACACCACTAAAACCTATAAAATAATCATAGATAAGTAGTTCTTTATTTAGCTAACTTTTGCAATAATTCCTTAAAGTTAACCAGAGTTTGCGCTCCAGAAACTATATCTTTTAAAGTGAATAAATCGCCTGCTATTTCTTTAACCACAAACGGAATTCCTCTTTTTTCGGCGTGCTTAAATTGCTTGTCAATTTTAGCAATGTCTGGATATAATTCTGCTTTAATATTTTGATTTCTCAATTTTTGAATAGCCTGCATAGCTTCAAATGCCTGTGCATCATCAAAGTTTAAAAACATAACTTTAGTAGAAGTAGTTACCGTTGGTGGAAATAAATTCAATTCTTCTAGAACTAAATAAATCCGATCTAAACCAAACGAAATACCTACACCACTCATGTTTTTTAATCCGAAAATCCCAGTTAAGTCATCGTATCTTCCTCCACCACCTATAGAACCCATGGCTACTTCTTTGGGTGCAGATACTTCAAAAATAGCTCCTGTATAATAATTTAATCCACGCGCTAGAGTAACATCTAGATCTAAAATTGCTTTTTGTAATCCAAGTTTGTTTACGTTTTCACAAATGAATCGCAGTTCGTCAATTCCTTTTTTTCCATCTTCGGATGCCGAAAGCAAAATAGAAAGTTTCTCGATTTTTTCTTCTATTGTTCCTGTAAAGCTGAATAAAGGCTGTACTTTAAGTAATGCTTCCTCGGAAATTCCTTTTTCAAGCATTTCTTTTTTCACGCCATCCTCACCTATTTTATCTAGTTTATCCAGAGCAACAGTAAAATCAATTAATTTATCAGAAGCACCAATAACGGCTGCAATTCCGGATAATATTTTACGGTTGTTAATTTTAATAGTTACGCCACTCAATCCTAATTCAGCAAAAACAGCGTCGTACAATTGCACCAACTCCACTTCTTGCCATAAAGACGTAGAACCTACCACATCGGCATCGCATTGAAAAAATTCTCTAAACCTCCCTTTTTGCGGACGGTCGGCACGCCAAACGGGTTGGATTTGGTACCGCTTGAACGGAAATTCAATTTCATTTTGGTGTTGTACTACGTATCTTGCAAATGGCACTGTTAAATCATAACGAAGTGCTTTTTCGGAGATTTTAGTAGTTAATTTTTTGTAGTTTATTTCTTTAAATTCTTCCGAAGAAATTTTTTCTAAATAATCTCCCGAATTCAATATTTTAAAAATCAAGCGATCGCCTTCTTCTCCGTATTTCCCCATAAGGGTATCGGAGTTTTCAAAACTTGGCGTTTCTATAGGTTGGTAACCGTATTTTTCAAAATGATTGCGCATTATCGAAATAATATAATTCCGTTTAGAAACCTCAATTGGTGAAAAATCTCTTGTACCTTTAGGGATGCTTGGTTTGGATGCCATTGTAAATAAGTTAAAAGTTGTAAGTTAGAAGTTAGAAGTTACAATTTTCTTCCGTCTTCCAACTTCCGTCTTCCAACATCCAAAACTATAAAATTTAATTTCCTTTGCAAATATCCAACTTTTTCAACTATTTTATAATTGTTATGGCACAAACTTGTAACAAAAACCGTAATTTCGTGTCAAATTGAGATTATGAAAGGAGTTTTTAAAGAAAATATAAAGATTGCATTAGGCTCTATTAAAGCCCAACTGCTTCGTACGATTCTAACAATTGTGATTATTGCTATTGGAATTACCGCTTTAGTAGGTATTCTAACAGTGGTTTCGGCAATTGATTATACGCTAAATTCAAAGTTTGCTTCTATGGGTTCCAATACTTTTAGTATCAACCAATACGAATTCAAAACAAGAAATCAAGGTGGTGGCGAAATTGAGAAAGTGAATCCTATTATTTCTTATCCCGAAGCCAAAGCCTACAAAGAAAAATACGATTACCCTTTTACCAGAACTTCCCTTTCTTTTACTGCCACTGGAACTGCCGAAGTAAAATTTGAAAACGAAAAAACCGATCCAGAAATTGCTGTTTTAGGGGTAGATGAATATTTTACTGCTAATAATGGTTTTGAAGTAGTTCAAGGAAGAAATTTTAATGGATTTGATATATCCAACAACACCTATTCTTGTATTGTAGGAAGTGATTTTGCTTCCAAAGGACTCTTAAAAGACGTTAATCCTATTGATAAAACACTATCTATTCGTGGCGCAAAATTTAAAGTTATTGGAGTATTAAAAGAAAAAGGTTCCACTTTTGGAAACAATCAAGATTTAAGGGTTTTGATTCCGATTCAAGTGGGGCGTTCTTTATTTTCGGCACCAAGCATTAATTACACCATTAGTACGATGGTGGATAAAAAAGAATTATTTGAAGCCGCTGTAGATAATGCTACAGTAACCATGCGGAAAATAAGAAAACTAAATCCTGTGGAAGAAAGCAATTTTGGTATTTCTAGAAGTGATGATTTGGTTAACCGAATTGCCGAAATGACCGGAGTATTAAGTGCTTCTGCTTGGATCATCGGAATCATTACGATACTAGGATCTTCTATTGCATTAATGAACATTATGATTGTTTCGGTAACTGAAAGAACACGAGAAATTGGCGTTCGAAAATCGTTAGGAGCAAAACGTAAAACTATTGCTTGGCAGTTTTTTATGGAGACTTTAATTATAGGACAAATTGGAGGATTTGTAGGAATTATCTTCGGAATATTAGTCGGATACCTTATGGCATCCTTAATGGAATTTGGGTTTGTAATTCCGTGGGGCGCTATCCTTGCTGCTGTGATTACAAGTTTTCTTGTAGCATTAGTTTCTGGTTTGTATCCTGCTATTAAAGCATCTAAGTTAGATCCAATTGAGGCATTGCGTTACGAGTAGAATTTTAGAAGGCAGATGCAGAAGGCAGATTTTAGAAATAAGAAGGCAGAAATTAGAATTTAGAGAGATAACCCATAATTTTTATGGGGTAAAGTTCTCTAAATTCTAGCTTATGCATTCTGCATCTGCCTTATAATTTCTACTTTCTAAATTCTGGCTTCTGCTTCTGCCTTCTCACATCGAATCATCCTATCGTTACCGTAAATATCTTTCTTTAGTTCAATGTTTTTAAAACCTAAATTCTCAAGTAACTTAACGGTTTCTTTACCAAGATATTGGTTAATTTCAAAAAATAACATTCCGTTTTCAGAAAGGTTTTGTTGCGCGAGTTGGGCAATTTTTCTATAAAAAAGTAAGGCATCAGTATCTTCTACAAACAAAGCCAAATGCGGTTCATACTCCAATACATTGGGTTTTATTTCGGCTTTTTCTAGATTTCGAACGTAAGGTGGATTGGAAACTATAATGTCGAATTGAGTTGGAAGTTGGAAGTTGGAAGTTGGAAGTTCTACCAAATCGTTGATTCTTAAAATATCTAAATTAATAAAATTCACTTCAACTATATTAATATCTGCATTTTTTTGGGCTGTAGCCAATGCTTTTTCGGATACATCAATGGCAGAAACTTCTGCGTTTGGAATATTTTTGGCTAATGAAATGGCTATACAACCACTCCCCGTTCCAACATCTAGAATATTTAGGTTGTAGGTTGTAGGTTGTAGGTTGTAGGTCTCCTTAATAATCCATTCTACTAATTCCTCTGTTTCTGGTCTTGGAATTAAAGTGTTTTCATTTACTAAAAATGGCAAGCCATAGAATTCCGTTTCTCCTAATATATATTGTATAGGTTTTTCTTTTTTCAATTCGGCCAACACGCTTTCCCAACGAAGTAATTGCATGGCATCCATTTCCATATTAGGTTCCAAAGCCAAATCGATTCGTTTCTTATTGTGAAAACATTCTAATATAAGGTAAAAGAAACTTTCAATTTCCTGCGAATCATATAAGGCCGAAAGTTCTTGTAGAAATGTGGTTCTGTAGGTTTTTAGTAGCATTGGAATTTGAAATTTAAAACTTGGAATTTAATTCTTTAATCATCCACACCGAGCAACTAGTATGACCAGTTCCTCCAAGCGGTTCGGTTAAATATTCAAATCCCACTTTTTTATATAATTTTTGAGCGTTTAGCATCACTGGAAGGGTTTCTAAATAGCATTTATCGTAACCAAATTCGGTTGCTTTTGCTAAACATTTTTGAATCATTTCCATACCAATTCCTCTGCCACGAGCCTCTTGCAAGAAATACATTTTTTGCAATTCACAAATGTTTTCAGCAGAGTTTTCCAATTGGTTCACTCCTGCTCCACCTATTATTTTTCCGTTTTCTTCCACAACAAAATAAATTGCTTTTGGGTTTTGGTAGGCTTCATACATAAAATCCAATTGGGTATCTGCAAAGGCAGTTCCAGTTTTTGAATACTCATCGGCAATAAAAACTTCCCGAATAACCTGTGCAATTTGCTTGTTATCTTCTTTTTGGATTTCTCTTAGTATCATAAAAACGAAACTTCTAAACTTTCTAAACTCAAAAAATCTTATTTTTGTGGTGTGAAGATACATGAAAAATACATAAAACGCTGCATTGAATTAGCCAAAAATGGTTTAGGAACTACCTATCCTAATCCGTTAGTGGGAAGCGTAATTGTGTATAATAACGAAATTATTGGCGAAGGCTGGCACCAAAAAGCTGGTGAACCCCATGCCGAAGTAAATGCTATTCATTCGGTTAAAGATAAATCGCTACTCTCTAAAGCAACTATATATGTGAGTTTAGAACCTTGTAGTCATTTTGGGAAAACCCCTCCGTGTTGCGATTTGATAATTGCAAATGACATTCCGAATGTGGTTATTGGCACCATAGATCCTTTTGCAAAAGTGGCAGGCAATGGCATTAAAAAACTATTGGAAGCCGGAAAAAAGGTAACTGTTGGAATTCTAGAAGACGAATGCAACGAATTGAACAAGCGTTTTTTTACATTTCACACAAAAAAGCGTCCTTATATTATATTAAAATGGGCCGAAAGCCAAGACGGATTTATTGCTCCACTTACAAAAGAAAAAAAAGAACCCGTTTGGATAACTAATGAATTTTCACGCCAATTAGTACATAAATGGCGAAGTGAAGAACAAGCCATTTTGGTTGGAACCAATACAGTTCTAGAAGATAACCCTTCACTAACCGTTAGAGATTGGACTGGAAATAACCCAATTAGAATTGTTTTGGATCAAAAGAAAAGAATTCCAAAAGAAAGCCCTATCTTTGATACTCAAGCAAATACTGTTTTAATTTCAAAAGACACTATCAATTTCAAGAATACTATTGCTTCTGAAATTACGGATTTCTTATTCAAGAAGGGAATTCAATCCGTTATTATTGAAGGAGGAAGAGAAACCTTGCAAACCTTTATTGATGAAGATATTTGGGATGAAGCAAGAGTTTTCAAAGGAACTACATCCTTGAAAAACGGAATTATAGCTCCCGTATTTAATCAAGTAAACGCTAAAAAGGAACAATTAATTGAAGACAAACTTTTAACTTTTTTTAATTATGATTACAACCATCATTTTTGATTTTGGAGACATTTTTATAAATTTAGAAAAAGAAGCTCAAGTAGAAGCTTTCAAAAAACTTGGATTACCATCTCCTAATGAAGACCTCCTAGCAAAAAATGATTTATTTGAAAAAGGAAAGATTTCCGCTATTGATTTTATTGAGTCCTTTCAAAAATATTTACCAAATGCGAGTTTAAAAGAAATTAAAGAAGCCTGGAATACTATTATTGGTGATTTCCCTCTTTATAGATTGGAATTTTTACAATTACTTTCTTATAAATACAAATTATTTTTACTTACCAATACAGATGAAATTCACATCAATCGTTTTGAACACAAAGTTGGTGTTTCTTTTTTTAGCGACTTTTACCAGTGTTTTGAAAAAGTTTACTACTCTTATGAAATGGGGATGCGTAAACCAGATGCAGCAATTTACTCCTATATATTAAACAAACACGATTTAAATCCTAGGAAAACTTTATTTATTGATGACAAAAAAGTGAACACCGATGCTGCTGAAAAACTTGGAATGCAAGTATGGAATTTACAAGTAGGACAAGAAGATGTGGTAGATTTATTTAATCAAAAACATTTATTACTTTAAAAATACTTTTATGAAATTAGATATAACTTCATTAGAAAAAGCAACAAATTCTTTAGAAAAAGCGATAAAAGAATACGAAAGAACCGATAGTGAATATGTAAGAGATTCTTGCA
>CANGCT010000057.1 GCA_947452415.1 Flavobacteriaceae bacterium | reverse complement strand
TAATTATGAATTATGAATTACGAATTACGAATTGTTGATAATATTTTGTTTTCCAAAAAACGGTTCTTGCATTCTGAAAAAGGAATTTGTATTTTTGAATTTTGAAACCCATTTGCTATGAAAATTGTTATCTCTCCTGCTAAATCTCTTGATTTTGAAAGTCCGTTACCAACTAAATTATATTCGGAATACAAGTTTCAAAAGCAATCTCTGGCAATTGATGCCGTTTTAAAGAAAAAAACGCCAAAGCAATTATCCTATTTAATGTCTATTTCTGATAAGTTGTCCGATTTGAATTGGCAACGCAATCAAGAAAGAAATGTTGCCGAAATCACTACAGAAAATGCCCGTCCGGCAATTTATGCTTTTAGTGGTGATGTTTACATAGGTTTGGATGCTTATTCTTTATCGGAAGAAAAAATAAACCTTTTGCAAGACCAATTGCGAATTCTCTCTGGTTTGTATGGATTATTAAAACCTTTAGATTTAATGCAACCTTATCGATTGGAAATGGGAACCAAACTGCCGGTAGGGAAAAATAAAAATTTATATGAATTCTGGAAAGCAACGATAACCAAAGAATTAAATTCGCAATTGGAAAAAGACGAATTATTTGTAAATCTTGCCAGCAATGAATATTTTGATGCTGTAGATGTTAAGAAATTAAAAGTGCCCGTTATCACTCCGGAATTTAAAGATTACAAAGACGGCAAATTAAAAATAATAAGTTTCTTCGCCAAAAAGGCTAGGGGTATGATGGTGCGATACATACTCGACACCAATTCCAAAACTATTGATGATTTAAAAGGATTTAATTATGAAGGTTATGCTTTTGATGCTAATTTGAGTAAAGGGGATAGGTTGGTTTTTACGAGGTAAAAAAAAACTCTGAAGTTGCTTCAGAGTTTTTTTTATTAATGCATTGCATCAGCAGGATTAATAGTGCTTTTTGCTTTTTTGATTAAGAATATAATCGGTATGCAAAATAAAAACAGTAATCCAAGAGACATAAATATATCCATATAAGATAAAACAGTACTTTGTTTTAAAACCGAATAATCCAATACTTGATACGCTTTTTTTAATGCTTCATTAGCGCTAAATCCTTTAGACATAAAACCTTTTTGGAGTAGTAATACCCTTTGCTGCACTTCTAATCGACTTCCGTCAAAGTGAGCTAATAAATCTACTCTATGTTTTTGTGATAAACGCGTAATAAATGTTGTGATAATTGCAATACCAAAAGAACCTCCAAGTTGTCGCATCATTCCGGTAAAAGCAGCACCTTCGCCAATATTTTTTCCTTTTAATGTAGATAATGATAGTGTAGTGATAGGTACAAAAAGTAATCCCATACCAATACCTCTTAATATTAAAGGCCAAAAGAAATGTTCTACCCCAGTATCTGGTGTCATGGCATTTCGCATCATAAAAGTAAATAAGAAGAAGATGACAAAACCTACTCCAACCATGTAACCCTGCGGAACTCCTTTTTGAATCATTTTTCCAATAAATGGCATCATGAAAGCGGTAGTAATCGATCCCGGAATTAATAATAATCCCGCATCGGTTGCTGTCCATCCTAAAATGGATTGGGTGTAAATTGGAATAATAAGGGTAGAGCCATAAAGTCCAAATCCTAAAATGAAGGACATAAGAATACCAATTCTTAAATTACCGTCTTTAAGTACACTTAAATTTACAATTGGAAATTTATAATTTAATTGCCTCCATACAAAAGCCAACAATCCAAATAACGAAACTACACTCAGACTTACGATTAAATTATCGTTGAACCAATCGTCCTGTTGCCCGTGTTCCAATACAAATTGTAACGAACCAATAAAGGAAGCCAAGAAAAATATCCCCCACCAATCTACTTGGTTGGCTTTTAGTTTTTCTCCGTATTTTGGACTTCTAACAAATGTTAAAGTAAGTATAGTAGCTACAATTCCGATTGGAATGTTTATATAAAAAATAAAAGGCCATGAAAAGTGATCTACAATATAACCTCCTAAAGGCGGCCCTAATGTTGGGCCCACAATAACTCCCATGCCGTAAATTGCTTGCGCCATACCTCTTTTTGCAGCAGGGTAACTTTCGGTAATTATAGTTTGTGCAGTTACTAATAAGGCACCACCACCAAGACCTTGTATAAATCTAAAAGCAACTAATTCCCATATATTATTGGCGTTCCCGCAAAGGAAAGACGCTACTGTAAATAATATGATTGAGAAAGCAAAGTAATTGCGTCGCCCAAATTGTTGCGATAACCAACTCGTCATCGGAATCACGATTACGTTGGCAATTGCATAAGCGGTAATTACCCATGCAACATCAGTTAGTGTAGCGCCAAGGCTACCCCGCATGTTGGTAAGCGCCACATTTACAATGGTAGTATCTACAATTTCCAACAAAGCACAAAGTACTGCTGTTATTGTGATAATAACCCTCCTGTAGCCATATTCTACTAAATCGTCTGCTTGTACCATTTTATATTATTTCAAATGTACATCCACATCTACATTCATTCCTGGTCGAAGTAATTTTACTTTTTCTGCATCATTATCTGCATCAATTGCAATTTTAACAGGCAAACGTTGAATCGTTTTCACAAAGTTACCAGTTGCATTATCTGGAGGTAAAATAGAAAATCTAGCGCCAGTTGCAGGAGAAAAACTTACAATAGTTCCTTTAAAATCGGTATCTGGATAAGCATCTGCTTTAATAGTTACTTTTTGACCGACAACCATTTTGTTCAATTGGGTTTCTTTAAAATTAGCAGTTACCCACGCTTCCGAATTGTTGATGATGTAAAACAACGATTGCCCTGGTTGTAAAAACTGCCCAGGTTGGATAGCAATTTTAGAAACTTGTCCGTCAATTGCAGCAGTAACCACGGTGTAATCTAAATTTAATTTTGCGGCATCTAACATGGCTTGCGCTCTTTTAATATTTGCAGCAGCAACATCTGCTTGTTTATTGGAAACGTTACTTCTTGCTGCTGCCACATTTTTTTGGAAAGAACTTGCTTTTTGTTGTTCTTGTAAAATGCGTAATTGGCTTTGAGCTTCAAGTTTTGCTGCCTCTGCTTGCTCGTATTGTTGTTTAGTGATAGTATGATTTTTATACAAATTAGCATAACGATCAAAATCATTAGAGGCACGATTCAATCTAATTTTGGCTGTTTCAATGTTTCCACCTGCCGATTGCATGTTTGCATCTGAAACCGAAACGTTTGCTTGTGCAGTTCCAATATCTGCTTTAGAAGCTTCAAAACTACCTTCTGCAGAAGCTAATGCCGCCTTGGCATCTTCTATTTTTACTAAATAATCTTTGTTGTCAATTGTAAATAAAGTATCTCCTTTTTTAACAAAGTCATTATCCTTTACATACACTTTGGTTACATACCCAGCAACTCTAGGAATAATAGGGTTCATGTTTTTTTCAATTTGTGCATCATCGGTAGTTTCATGAGCAAGGGAATGCAAATATTTGTAAGTACCGTAAGATCCTCCCACAAGGATTAATGCTGCGAATATGAAAACAAATTTTTTGTTAGTTTTAGTCTTTTCCATGTTGGTATTATTTAGTAGTAGATAAATTGAATGAGTTAATTAATTTTCCGGATGCGAATTGTAGTTGGTAGTATTTTAAGGCAATATCTGCTTGGCACAAGGCTAAGTTTATTTTGCTTTGCAATTGTTGAACGTCGGCCTCCAATAAATCATTGGTGTTTGCCAAACTGTTGTCGTATTTGTCTTTAATTATTCTGTAATTTTCGTTAGATTGTTCAACAGCCAAAGCATATACTTTATTTTGTTTTAATGAAAGTGTATAGTTTTCTTGAGCTTGTTGTGTTTCTTCTTTTATTTTATCGGATAAGATTGCAATCGCTTGTTTTGTTTGTTCGGCTTTGCTTTTAGCAAGTTCCACTTCTTTTCCGTTTTTGAATATAGAAGATAAGTCATAGTTAAAACCAATTCCAAGGTTCATAGCATTACTAACTGAAATCACATTTTTTAAATCTAAAGCAATGTATCCGCCTGTTAATGCAAGAGAAGGGTAGTAGCCAGATTTAGCAATTTTAATTTCTGCTTCGGTTGCTTTTTGTTGAAAGGATAAAGCTTCTAAATCGTTGCGTAGCGCAGTAGTAGTTAGTAATTGATTTATAGCCATGTCACTTTTTTCAGTTTCAATATCAATATCTATAATTGTGTTTTCTGGTAAATGAAGTAAAGTTGCCAATTGGTAGTTAACAACGTTTACATTTTTGATTGCGGTTGCTAAAGAAAGTTCGAGGTTAGATTCTTGTAATTGTGCTTTTAACAAATCGTTTTTTGCTAATAATCCATTATCCACCATAGCCGAAAAGTCTTTGGTACGTTGCTGTGCACTTTTTATGTTTTCGTTAAGCAACTTAACCATTTCTTGCGATTTGTAGAGATTGGCAAACAATTCAACAACTTCTAAAGCAAGTCCTTCTTTGGTGTGGGATGCTATAAAACTCTGTGCTTGGTAAAGATTTTCGGAAGCAGCAATGCTATTTTTTAGTTTAAATCCACTAAAAACAGGCATGGAAACATTGGCTTGACCCAATAATAATTGGCTAACATCGAGTCCGGTTCCCGATCCACCTAAATGC
Organism: Flavobacteriaceae bacterium; assembly: GCA_947452415.1. GTDB lineage: Bacteria > Bacteroidota > Bacteroidia > Flavobacteriales > Flavobacteriaceae > Flavobacterium. Next base: position 14,097 of record CANGCT010000057.1, on the reverse strand, counting down.
GAATTAACATTTGCCCCAGTCAATCGCAAGTATTGTCCTGAAACTTTAATAGATGGATACTGGTTGTTTTTCATGGTTTCCAGTTCTAATTTAGAAGTTGCGACTTTAGTATTGGCCAAAACTGCTTCGTTACTGTTGGTTACCACTAAGGAAACAGCTTCTTTTAACGACATTATTTTTCTTTCTTGGGCAGAAATTATTGTGCTTCCAAAAAGAAAAAGAACTAATAGTACAATTGGTTTAGTATTCATAAATAAGTAGGGCTTTTATGGTTTTCTGAATGTGTTTTGTAAGTTCGTTTGCAATGTAATTTTCATATTTTTCATCCGAATCCAAATGCAATAAATCAACATAATATTCTTTGTTCATGTGGAAATGGGTAATCGTGCCAATAATTATTGGAGGTATTAATGCTACATTTATGTTAGGTTGAAAAAGACTTTGTAGTTGTCCTTCTGTGATGATGTTTTCTAATAATTTTAAATTATTCTTTTTTACTTTGGTAAAAGCCTCTAGATTGATTTCTCGTTTGGTAGAAGAAATTTCAAAATGTAAAATTTGATACATGCACCGATTGGAATTTATTCGTTGAATGTAATATTCAATTAATTTCTCTATTTTTTCAATAGGGGAGATGTTCTCAGTGGAAAGATTTTCTAAATGTAATTGCATCCCCGAAATTCGGTGCAACACTAATGCTTCTAAAAGTTTTTCTTTGGATCCAAAATAATACGAAATCATCGCAACATTAATGTTTGCAATTTTTGCGATTTCTCTTACTGAAGTTCCATCAAAACCTTTTTCGGCAAAAAGTTGTTCGGCCACTAGAAGAATCTCAATTTGTTTCTCATTAAATTCCACGGACATCTTTTTTATTAGAAAGCAAAACTAAACAATTGTTTAAATTAAACGTTTGTTTAATTTAGAATTAACGATTTATTAACGTTATTTTTGAAATAGATAATATCTATAGTGTGTATTTAAATAATTTAAATTCAGACATATAAAATATTTTATGTAAACAATTAGTTTAATAATTTAAAAAAAGAAGTTTGTCAGAAAAATTAGAAAGGTTTAGATAAAAAGAGAAAATTATTCTTGAATCCAATTGGATAAAATGGTTTTTCCAGATGGTGTTAAGATGCTTTCTGGATGAAACTGTACCCCTTTTACATTGAAATGTTTATGCCGAATAGACATGATTTCTCCGTTTTCGGATATTGAAGTAACTTCTAATACTTCGGGTAAATTACTTGGTTTTATAGCCCATGAGTGGTACCTTCCGACTTCTATTTGCTGAGGTAAATTGCTAAATAAGGTTTCGGTAGTGTCGGTAATATTTATTTTGGTACTTACTCCATGAAAAACGGTGTCTAAATTTACAAGTGTAGCTCCATACACCTCTCCAATTGCTTGGTGTCCTAAGCAAATTCCGAGTATTTTTTTAGTGGAAGCATAGGTTTTAATGATTTCTAATAAAAGCCCTGATTCTGAAGGAATTCCGGGACCTGGAGAAAGTAGGATTGCATCAAAGTATTGCAGTTCTTCTATTTCAAATTCGTTGTTTCGAAGTACCAAAATATCGCAATTTAGTTCTTCTAAATAATGAACTAAATTAAAGGTAAAGCTGTCGTAATTGTCTATGAGTACCATCTTTTTCATGGAGCAAATATACTATAACTCGACATTGATTACCATAAAAAAACCTTAAAGATTTCTCCTTAAGGTTAATTTATTGGTGCAAAAAATGTTATATTAGAACTGTAAAGTAACAGCCAATTCGAATTCGTCAGAGATAGTTTTGTCTCCTAAGTTTTCAAAGAAACTACCAGAACCATATTTAATTCCGTATTTAGTTCTATCAATTTTCAATGTTGAAGTTGCAGTTGTTCCTTTAACTGTTATTTCAAAATTTACTGGAGCAGTAACCTCTTTAATAGTTAAATCGGCAGTTACATTGTAAACACCATTGCCTTTATCAGCGATTTTTTTGAAAACCAATTTAGAAGTTGGGAATTTTTCAGTTCCGAAGAAATCTTCCGATTTCAAGTGACCGTTTAATTTTCCTAAATAGTCTCCAGTTAAATCTGTAGAAGTTAAACTAGTCATGTCAACTACAAAAGATCCGCCAGTTAATTTTTTTCCTTTAAAAATTAAACTTCCTTCTTTTAAACCTACAGTTCCGTTATGTTGTCCAGTTACTTTTTTTCCAATCCAGTTGATAGTACTTTTAGTAGCATCTACTTTTTTTACTTGTGCGGTAGCAATTGTAGAAACTGTTATTAATAATGCGATTGCGATTGTTTTTAAATTTTTCATTTTGTTAATTGTTTTGAGATTAAATTGTGATAAATAAGTCTTCGTTAGATTTTCTAACTTTTGCTGCATGTTGTGTAGCATCTTCTTCATGACGGTATCCTACAGCAGCTACAAGAGAAGCGTTTAAGTTTAATTTGTCTAAACCTAAAAGTTCATTGTATTGAGCTGGAACAAATCCTTCCATTGGAGTAACGTCAATTTTTAGTTCAGCTGCAGCATTCAAAAGATTACCTAAAGCAATATAGGTTTGTTTTGAAGTCCATGTTGGTTTTACATCTTCTGGCATGTTACTTAATGCACCTTTCATGTAGTCTCCAAATCCAGATAAAGCGTCAGCAGGAACATTTCTTGTTGCAGCAACATTATTAATGTAATTGTCTACATCAGCGTCGCTTACTGAAGTTTGGTTAGCAAAAACTAATAAATGAGATGCCTCTGTTATTTGAGTTTGTCCCCAAGATGCTTCTTGTAATTTTGCTCTTACTTCTGGATTTTCTACTACAATTACTTTGTATAATTGTAATCCGAAAGAAGAAGCAGACAAACGAATTGCTTCTTTTAAAGTTGCTAAATCTTCGGCAGATACTTTCTTAGTAGTATCAAATTTTTTAGTAGCATAACGCCAATAGGCATTTTCAATAAATTGACTCATAATAATTTTATTTTAAGGTTCTGTATTTTTCTAAAAGCGTATTCAATTGTTCTTTTTCTTTAGAAGATAAATTTGAAGCAAACAAATCTTCATGCTCTATTATTTTTGGATCTAATATTGTAAGAAGTTCCAAACCTTTTTCAGTGATAAGTACTTCAATTTTTCTTCTGTTTTCTGGACAAACCTCTCGGGTTACAAGTCCTTTTAGCAGAAGTTTATCAATCAATCTGGTAGTGTTACTGTTTTTGGATAACATCCGTTCTTGAATGATACACATGTTGGCAGGACAGCCTTTTTGACCTCTCAATATTCGCAATACATTATATTGTTCACTAGATAAATCATGAGGTTTTATAACTTCGTTGAATTTATCGTTGATTACGTTTTGAGTATAAATAATATTTAAGATGATTTTTTTAGAATCTTCTAGGTTAATATTCGTTTTTATTATTTCTTCAATTTTCATAATCGGATGCACAATATTTGTAGATACAAATGTAAACCTTTTTTTAGTTGTATATACAAATGTTATGTTATTTTTTTGTTAACTTAATTTTGATGTTGGGTTTTGGTGTTGTTTATTGCAATTGAAAGGAAATTTCTTATTTTTGAAAAAAATTAAAAATATGAATTTATCTCAAAACGACTGGACAGCACAATTAGCAGCCGATGCCAATGCAGTAATTTTAGACGTAAGAACCGAAGAAGAATGGCAGGAAGGGGTGATTCCGGGAGCAGTTTTAAATGACATCTATAAAGGGCAAGGTTTTATTTATCGTTTGGAAGAATTAGATAAGACTAAAAATTATTATGTCTATTGCAAAGCCGGCGGAAGGAGTGCTCAAGCTTGTAGTATTATGAACCAATTGGGTTTTGAAACTACATATAATCTAGAAGGTGGCATGATGCATTGGGAAGGCGCTGTGGTTGCACCAGAATAGTTTTTAGCTAAAATAAATTATAATCATCAGCAAAAAAGTTTTAAAAAAGCATAAAAGTATGAAACTACTTTTATGCTTTTTAGGATACTTTATTAATAAAACAGCTTAGCTTTAATATTTTTTTTAGCTTCAAATAAATTACTTATTATTCTCAATAATATAATTCAAAACCTTATTCATCAAGTGCACTCGATCTTTACCTTGCACATTGTGTTTTGCCATTGGATAAGGAAAGAAATCTATTTGCTTACCAGCTTCCACAAATTTCTTAACTAAAGCAAGATTTTGTTGCATCACTACCGTATCGTCACTAGTTCCGTGAATTAATAGCAATTTTCCTTTTAAATTATTTACATAATTAAGTGTGCTTGCTTCATCAAATCCTTTTTGATTTTCTGCTGGAGTATCCATATAACGTTCACCATACATAACTTCATACCATTTCCAATCGGTTACAGGGCCACCTGCAACGCCAACTTTAAAGGTGTCTGGTTTTCTTAACATTAAAGAAGTAGTCATAAATCCACCAAAACTCCATCCATGAACAGCTAAGCGGTTACCATCTACATAAGGTAAAGATTTTAAATAATCCACACCTTTTAATTGGTCATCCATTTCATTAACACCTAATCTTCCGTGGATGACGCTTTCAAAGGCAAATCCTCTATTATCGGAGCCTCTATTGTCTACTGTGAAAACTAAATAGCCTTGTTCTGCCATCCAATACATCCATAAATTTGCACCATCCAAAAACGAATTGGTAATCATTTGAGCATGCGGACCACCATAAACATAAACCATTACGGGATATTTTTTAGTAGCATCAAAATTACTTGGTTTGATTAATCGCGTATATAAATCGGTGGTTCCATCTGCTGCTTTGATGGTTTTGATTTCAGAGGTTCCAATTTGGTAACCATCGTATTTGTTTTTGCTAACCAATAGGGTAGTGGCATTTAGTTTGCTATCGTATAATATTGATTTGGAAGGGATAGAATGATTGGAAAATTCATCAAAAAACCATTTACCATCCGTAGAAATAGCAACGGCATGAACTCCTTCGTCTTTAGTAATCAAAGTTTGTTTTCCTTTTAAGGTTACTTTGTAAACCAACATATTAGTTGGATTTACTCCAGTGGCTTTAAAATAAATTTCGGTTCCTGCTGGATTTGCTCCGATGATTTCTCTTACTGGGAATTTATTAGCTGTTATTTGTTGGATTAATTTTCCGTCAATAGAATAGTAATACATGTTTTGGAAACCATCTTTTTCGCTAAACCAAACGAAGTTGTTGGATGTTGAATTCGGAAAAAATGCATCGTGCTCTGGTTCTACCCAAGCATTATTTTTTTCGTTTAAAATAGTTCTAACAAAATTACCAGAATTAGCCTCATAAACATTCAAATTCATGTCGTTTTGCTCGCGATTTAATTCGGCAATTAAAACATATTTTTCATCTGGAGACCAAGAAAGATTGGTTAAATAATCATTTAAATTGCCACTTTTAGGGGAGATGAAAACCGTTTTTCTGGTTGCTAAATTATAAATTCCAACTCTTGGTTTTTCTGATTTTTGTCCTATCATTGGGTATTTAATACTAACCAACTTACCCGGAGTTTCGTTGATGTCTAACAATGGATAATCGGCAACTTCACTTTGATCTTTTTGATAAAAAGCCAAATAAGAGGATTTTGGTGACCAAAAAATACCATTGTTAATTCCAAATTCGTTTCTAGAAATAGATTGTCCTGAAACAATACCTTTATTACTTTCGGAGGTAACGGCAATTTTTTCTTTATTTTTATTAAAGAAATACAAATTGTTATCTTCGGTAAAAGCCAAATTATTTTTGGATGCATCAAATGTTTGATTTTCAGCTGCATCCGAAGTTTCTTGAATACTTTTCCCCGATTTGGATGCTAACGAATAGGAGTAGTATTTTCCATTTTCAGAAATTAAAAAAGTAGCTGCATCTATCCATTCCAAGCCTGCAAAACTTTTTAATTTAGTTCCAAGTCCTGTATTGATTTCTGCTAAAGTCACTAACTCTTTTGCTTTGGCTTCAGTAGTGGTTGCTTGCATCATTTTAGAATTGGCATCTATATAATACACATAGTTGTTGGTATTTGGTATCCATTGAAAACCTGATAATTTATCGGCTCTAAATGCACGAGCTTGTTGTAGAACTGCTTCATCAAGCGTAAAAGTTTTTAATTGTGCCTGTGTAGTTAGGGCTGCTAAAAGACTGAAAAATAGTATTATTTTTTTGTACATAGTAAAAATTTGTTTGTTTGGATAAAGATATAAAAAAAGGACACAAATTAGTTAGACTAAAATTGTATCCTTTTTATTGTAATTTTATGTTGATAATTAATCTTCTTCAATTTCAAATTCGGCATCTTTTTCCCAAATTTCCATTTCACAAGGTTTGCAATTGAATTTCAATTTGTATTCCAATTCACCTTGTTTCAAAACCAAAGGCTCTTTAACTTTAATTCCCAAAGTATCTTTGTGGTATTTTGGACATTTTTCTAATTCGTATTTAATGCAATATTTAGTAGTCATTACTCGAGATTTCCCCGGATCCCATTGCAATTCGAATGCTTTTTCAATTTCGGTTACGCCATGTCGTTCGTAAAATTTACGAGCCGATTTGTTGGCAACATTATACATAAAATCCAATTTTTCTTCTGGATAAGGATGCGATGTTTTTACAATGGGTTGTTCTTCTCTATGATAATTTGCTAAACGAGTTTCGGTTAATTGCTCCAAAACAGTTCTTCGCATTTCGTTAATTTTAGAAATTGGAAGGAACCAATTTCCTGAAAATTGAATTGTAATTTCATCTACTATATAAGGAGTGAAACCAGTTTTAGCCAAATTTACTTTGAAGTTTTCTTCAATCGATTCATTGTTTTTGGTTGGCTCTTTTGGATGAACTAAAGATATAGAACTTACATTACCATCCTCATCGGTGGCAGTTAATTCAAAACCATTTTCATTTTCAGATAATAATAAAGTTGTGCTAATTTTTCGAACAGCACTATCTTCACGCTCTACAACTTTAATAAATGCTGCATCGTTGTTACGGTAAATAAAAGTACCGTCTTTAATATCTTTCAACACATTAGGAAATACAAATCCGTTTTCGGCGCGGTTTACATATATTCCGTCTGCTTCGTTATTTTCATTTATGAAACACAAACCATCGCCATTATTCAATAAATTCCCATTTTCAATTTCGTAAGAATTTCCAACAGTTTTAATCAGTTTTCCAATATATTGTCCTTTTGATTTTGGGCTTTCCCAAGAACCGATAGATTGGTATCTTTCGTTTACAAAATAATCGGTGTAACCACGATTAAAACTTCTATCTAATGAAGAATCAAAAGTAAAAGTGCATTTTCCAGAAGATGCTTTGGTATATTTATCGGTATTACTTTCTAAAAAACTATCTAATTTTTGTCTCAAATAGGAAACGTTATTTTTTACATAAACGATGTCTTTCAAGCGGCCTTCAATCTTGAACGAACAAATTCCGGCTTCAATTAAATTCGGAATTTGATCGGAAACATCAAAATCCTTTATAGAAAGAAGGTGACTATTTTTTATTAAAGTATCCCCGTTTCCATCTATCAAATTATAAGGCAATCGGCAATTTTGCGCACATGAACCGCGGTTAGCAGAGCGTTCGCCATTGGCAACACTCATATAGCAATTTCCGCTAAAGGAAACGCACAAGGCACCAGTCACGAAAAATTCCAATTCCACATCACTTGCTTCGCTAATTTCTTTTATTTGATGCAAATTCAATTCTCGAGCCAAAACAACACGTTTCATCCCAGCATCTTTTAAGAATTTGATTTTTTTAGGATCTCTATTGTTGGCTTGTGTACTAGCGTGTAACACAATTGGTGGCAAATCCATTTCCATAATAGCCATGTCTTGAACAATTAGCGCATCGACACCTATATTATACAACTCCCAAATCATCTTCCTACACGTTTCTAGTTCGTTATCGTACAGAATGGTATTTATAACTACAAAAACTTGAGCGTAAAACAAATGGGCATATTTTACTAATTCGGCCACATCTTCAATAGAATTGGTAGCGTTGGAACGTGCTCCAAATTGGGGAGCACCTATATAAACTGCATCGGCACCACTATTTATAGCTGCAATTCCTTGAATTAAATCTTTAGCAGGGGCTAATATTTCTATTTTCTTTTTCATTGGTTGGGAATTTCTTAATCGTAAGGTTTTGTCTTTTACGTTAAAAAAGTGTGCAAAGTTCTTATATTTTATTGGAGATTTCTAATTGTAAATTAGATTTTTTTTAGAATAAAAAAATAAACCTCAAATAATATATATTAAATGAGGTTGGTTTTAATAAAACAGGAGGATTTTCAGTTACTATTTTTTGGAGTATTCGTTTTTCAATTCTAGTGGGAAATACCCTTTTATTTTGTTTTTGATTAAGTTTACCACTATAACAACATAATGATTTTCTTTTTCTGTATGGAGTAGAATATGTTCAAAATGATTATTAGTATCTTTATATGTTTGAAAAATTAACCGACTTTCATTAATTTTTTTTGGCAAAATTTGTGCTCTTTTTAATTGGTTAACAAAAGGCCAAATGTTAAACATGCTTTTTTCTTCAGAAGTAGTATCTACCATTTTATCATTTAATGTAGATTTATATTTTTCTTCAGTTAGTTTTTTTGGAGCCTTTTTGTTTTTCATTTTGATATAAAGAACAATCATAAAAATAATCAGAACTATTATATATAATGAAAGAAAATGTAAATGAATAAGTTTGTCTATTGACATGATATTTAAGTTTAGTTAGTTATTGTATTGCAATTTAATAAAAAAAACCAACACCTAACATGATATTAATTAGGTATAGGTTTGTTTTATTTAATATGTATGTAAATTATTTTATCTCTTACAAATTCCCGCCTTCATTTTCTTTGTCCAAATACTCTTGAACAATGTTAATAGCATTGGTAACAACATCGCTCAGAGCAGTAATAAAACTGCCATCTTCAGCATTATCAATTGCATGTTTTATGGCTTCCACTTCTTTAGTAATAATTTCGTGGGTTACGGTTCTTCCGGAAGCCGCAATACCTTCTAGGATAAGTCCGATGATTTCTTCTTCACTTCTACCACGTAGGTATTTTTCTTGACGGATGATAATATGATCAAACATTCTTGCAGCAATGGTTGCACATTCTTTAATGTCTTCATCACGACGATCGCCAACTCCAGCAATAATTCCTATTTTCTTGATGGCATCTACGCTGCTTAAATATTCTTCTACCCCTTTATATCCTGCTGGGTTGTGCGCAAAATCAATTAAAACTTTGAATTTTTTAAATTCAAATAGGTTCATTCTTCCTGGTGTTTGTGCAGCACTTGGTATGAAAGTTTGTAACGAAAGACTAATGTCTTCGGTTTTAAATCCTTGTAAATAAGCCGCAAGAGTTGCTGCCAAAACATTCGCAATCATGAATTTTGCTTTTCCACCCATAGTTAATGGAACGTGGGTAGCGCGTTCTACCCGAATTTTCCATTCACCTTTTTTGATTGTTATGTATCCGTTTTCATAAACTGCTACAATTTTACCTTCTTTTGCAAACTGTACCATTCTAGGATGGTTTTCATCCATTGCAAAATAGGCTATGTTGCAGTTTAATTCGTTTGCTATTTTTATACATTGATCGTCTTCGGCATTCAAAATTGCCCATCCGTCTTTTTTAATACTACGAACAACCGTTGCTTTTACTCGTGCTAAATCGTCTAGCGTATGAATATCGGACAATCCTAAATGGTCTTCTTGAATGTTGGTGATAATACCAATATCGCAACGGCTAAAACCTAAACCTGCTCGAAGAATGCCGCCACGGGCAGTTTCTAAAACCGCAAATTCTACTGTTGGATCTTTCAAGATATACTCGGCAGAAACAGGTCCAGTAGTATCTCCTTTTTCCATCATGTGGTTTTGCACATAAATTCCATCGGAGGTTGTAAAACCAACTTTAAGTCCATTATTTTTTACAATATGAGCAATCAATCTAGTAGTTGTAGTTTTACCATTAGTTCCAGTAACGGCAATAATCGGAATACGACTTGGTTTTCCTGGAGGATACAGCATGTCAATAACCGGAGCCGCAACGTTTCTTGGCAATCCTTCGGATGGTGCTAAGTGCATTCGGAAACCCGGTGCAGCATTAACTTCCAGTATACAACCGCCATTTTCTTTTAGTGGTTGGGTTAGGTTTTCGGCCATGATGTCTACACCACAAATGTCTAAACCAATAACACGCGAAATACGTTCGCAAAGGAAAATATTTTCTGGGTGCATCCTATCGGTAACATCTACCGAAGTTCCGCCAGTACTTAAATTAGCAGTAGATTTTAAATAAACTACTTCGTCTTTTCTAGGAATGGTTTCTAATGTATATCCTAATTTTTCTAATAAATCGGTGGTATCTCTATCTACATCAATTTGTGTTAGTACATTTTCGTGTCCGTAACCACGTTTAGGATCCTTATTTGTTTCATCTATTAATTGTTGGATGGTATGGTTTCCATCTCCTTTTATATGTGCTGGTTCTCTTTTGGCAGCAGCCACTAATTTATTATCGATGATTAAAACTCTAAAGTCATAACCTGTGATGAATTTTTCTACAATTACACGGTTGCTGTATTTTTTGGCATACGCCAAACCTTCAACAGCATCTTCCCATTTTTTTACATTAATGGAAGCACCTTTTCCGTGGTTACCATCTAAAGGTTTTAAAACAATTGGATAACCAATTTTAGTAACTACTGTTTGTAAATCATCTTCATCTACACAAATGCCACCACTTGCCACCGGAATGGAAGCAGCATCTAGCATTTTTTTAGTTTGTTCTTTATTACAAGCAATATCTACAGCAATGCTACTAGTTTTACAAGTTATGGTTGCTTGAAAACGCATTTGGTTGATTCCGTATCCTAATTGAACAAGGGAATTGGTTCCAAGACGTATCCAAGGGATATCTCTAGCAACGGCTTCTTCAACGATACTTCCTGTGGATGGTCCTAGACGAACACGTTCGCGAATTTCTCGCATTTGTTGGATATCGCCTTCTACATCATAATTGGTTCCATCTATTAAGGCTTCGGCAATTCTTACTGCTGATTCGGCTGCAAACATTCCTACGTTTTCTTCGGTGTAACTAAATACTACATTATATACACCAGGAGTTTTGGTTTCGCGGGTTCTACCAAAACCAGTTTCCATTCCAGCAAGGGATTGGATTTCTAATGCTATATGTTCAATAACATGTCCCATCCAAGTGCCTTTGTCTACTCTAGAGAAGAATCCACCTCGGCAACCTTCAGAGCAACGGTGTTCTATCATAGTAGGAAATGTGGCTTCTATTCGTTCCCGAAAACCTTCGATTTTGTTGGTTGGGCGTTGTTCCATTTCTTCTAAATCCAAACGCATTTGGATTAGTTTCTTTCTTTGAACACTCCAAATATTTGGTCCACGCAGTGCTTGAATTTTATCGATTTTCATAGGAATTTCTTATAGGTTTTGAATGGATTACGATGTATTTGTTAAAAATAAAAAAATAATTGTAATTGTGTGCTATCTTTTGGGATAAATATTTTTATTATTTCCGAATTAGGGTAAAATTAATTTTTATATGTAAGAAAAATAGGAGGTAGTTAAAATATAGTTTCTGCAGAACCCCTAAATGAGTAACAATACCATTAACGCCTAGCCCCGATTGCAGTGAAAATCCTTTTTCTACCTGTCAGGTTTTAAAAACCTGACAGGTAGGAAAAGATTGCAACGAAAAGCGGGAATATAGTTAACAAGTAGTCGATAAGTTTCGCTTCTTAAAAGAAAAAATATTTGGTCAATATTTTGAATTGGTTATTTTTGTGTTATGAAAATACATGGAAAATTAATTATAATAGGTGGGGCTGTAGATAAAGGCAGTTTTACCGAAACCAATTTGGATAGAGATGCTCCGAAGAATTTGAATTTCTTTGAGGAAGGTATTTTGAAGCGAGTAATAAATGAATCGAAGCATAAAGAATTATCGCGAATTGAAATCATTACTACGGCTTCTAAAATTCCTTTGGAAATTGGCCCTGAATATGTAAAAGCGTTGGGATATTTGAATGCACTTAATACCGATGTGATAAATATTGAGCGACGCGAGCAAGCCTCGGATCCTGAAATTTTGGACCGTTTGCGTGCTGCCGATGTGGTAATGTTTACTGGGGGCGATCAATTGCGATTGACTTCTATTCTTGGTGGAACACAATTTCACGATATTTTATTGGATAAGTATAAAAATGAAGATTTTATTTATGCTGGAACTTCGGCAGGTGCTGCAGCAGCTTCGAATAATATGATTTACCAAGGGAGTAGTAGTGAGGCTTTGCTGAAGGGCGAAGTGAAGATTACTTCGGGACTTGGATTGATTGATGATGTTATTATTGATACGCATTTTGTGCAACGTGGCCGAATTGGGCGTTTGTTTCAAGCGGTTGTAGGGAACCCAAAAGTGCTAGGTATTGGACTTGGAGAAGACACTGGATTACTAATAACCAATGGCAGACAAATGGAAGCCATTGGATCAGGACTTGTAATTTTGGTGGATGGACGTGAGATTAAAGACACTAATTTAACTCAAATTGAAATGGGGCAACCAATTTCTATCAATCATTTGGTGACGCATGTGTTGAGCAAATATGACACCTTTGATTTGGATACTTTTAAAATGACGATAAAATCTTCGCAATACGTTTAGTTGGGTCTTGGGTTTTAGGTCTTGGGTTCTAGGTAGTAGTATTTACATCCAAAACCCCATACCCCATACCCCATACCCCATACCTAGAACCTCATACCCATTAAAAAAGATGAAAATAATAATCCACGGTGGTTTTTTCTCGGAATCTTCCACTAATCACGAAACAAAAATTGCTAAACAAGAAGCCTTGTTGCGAATTGTGAAAGATTCGTATGCCTATTTGCAAACGCATTCGGCAGTAGAAACGGTAGTTTATGCAGTTTCTTTATTGGAAGACGATGAGCTGTTTAATGCAGGAATTGGTTCGCAAATTCAAAGCGACGGAAAAATTAGAATGAGTGCTTCTTTAATGGATGGGACTACCGAGAAGTTTAGCGGTGTAATTAATATTGAAGAAGTAAAAAACCCTATACAAGTTGCTTTAGAATTAATGAAAGTAGACGATAGAGTTTTGGGAGGAAGTGGAGCAACTAACTTTGCAAGACAACATGGATTTGAAAAATTCTCTACTGAAATCCCGCAACGAAGATCAGAATACGAAGCGAAATTACCCGCAACCGGAATGGGGACTGTGGGTTGTGTGGCTTTGGATGCCAATGGTAAACTTGCTGCTGCTACTTCTACAGGAGGAAAGGGATTTGAAATTCCGGGTAGAATATCCGATAGTGCTACAGTTGCCGGAAATTATGTGAATGCTTTCTGTGGGGTAAGTTTGACTGGAGTAGGAGAGGACATTGTGAGCAATGCCACAGCAGCCAAAATTGTAACTCGAGTTACCGATGGATTTACCTTGGAAAGAGCTTTTGAAAAAACCTTTGCTGAATTAAAACCGTATGATGGTTTTGCAGGCGCCATTGCTATTGATAAAGATGGAAACTTATTTCACCAGGATTCGCACCCAAGTATGGTTTTCGCGAGTTTTGATGGAGAGAACTCAGCGGTTTTTAATTAGAACAGTTTCAGAATAAAATTTACAGCCACAAAAAAATCCCAATCTTTTGATTGGGATTTTTTATAAGTAAGTAAGTCAAACTGGTTGTACAAACGTTTTTTATTTCACTTTATTCACAACAGCTTTAAAAGCTTCTGGGTGATTCATTGCTAAATCTGCAAGAACTTTACGGTTCAATTCGATACCGTTAGCTTTTACTTTACCCATGAATTGAGAGTAACTTAATCCTTCTAATCTAGCACCAGCGTTGATACGCATGATCCATAGAGCACGGAAGTTTCTCTTGTTTTGTTTTCTATCGCGATAAGCGTAAACCATCGCTTTTTCAACTGCGTTTTTCGCAACAGTCCAAACGTTTTTACGACGACCAAAGAAACCTTTGGCTTGCTTCATTATCTTTTTTCTTCT
>CANGCT010000056.1 GCA_947452415.1 Flavobacteriaceae bacterium | reverse complement strand
CAACCACGTGAAAAAGTGATAGATAGAACTGTAAATAAAGCATTTGAACTATTACAAAAAGAAATTTTAAAAAATGTCTAATATTTTTTTGGCTATAAGGTTTCTTTTTTGTTTCTTTGCACCCTCGATTTGAATAACGATAAAAGATAAGTATAATGTCAAGAGTTTGTGACCTTACAGGTAAAAGAGCGATGGTAGGAAATAACGTTTCCCACGCAATGAACAAAACTAAGAGAAAATTTTCTGTAAACTTAGTTAAAAAACGTTTCTATCTTGCTGAAGAAGACAGATGGGTTACTCTAAGAGTAGCTGCTTCTACAATTAAAACAATTAATAAAAATGGATTAGCTGCTGTGTTGAAAACTGCTAAAGCTAATGGATTTATAAAATAATTCCAAATCCAATTAAAATAAAGTAAGATGGCTAAGAAAGGTAATAGAATTCAAGTAATTTTAGAATGTACTGAGCACAAAGGAACTGGTCTTCCAGGAACTTCTCGTTACATTACAAACAAAAACAAAAAAAACACTCCAGACAGATTAGAGATTAAGAAATTTAATCCAATCTTAAAGAGAATGACTGTTCATAAAGAAATTAAATAATTAGACATTTTTACATTTGTAAAAATTTCAATACACCTTTGAATCATGGCAAAAAAGACCGTTGCAACGTTACAGACAGCTTCTAAGAGATTAACAAAAGCTATTAAAATGGTGAAATCTCCTAAAACAGGTGCATACACTTTCGTAGAAAGCATTATGACTCCAGAAGAAGTGGATACTTTCTTGCAAAAGAAATAATTCCAATAAAAGATATATCTAAGCTACTTTCTAACGGAAGTAGCTTTTTTATTTTTATATTTGTCCTGGTTTTATCCAAAACTAATAATATCAATAAACCATAAACTACTATTATGAGTTTTTTTAAAAAAATATTTTCTTCCGAAAAGAAAGAGACTGCTATTACAGAGCAAGACAAAGAAACTTTAGATAAAGGTTTAGAAAAAACTAAAACATCTTTTTTCTCTAAATTGACCAAGGCTATTGCAGGGAAATCTAAAGTGGATGATGAGGTTTTAGATAATCTAGAAGAAATTCTTGTTTCTTCGGATGTTGGTGTAGCAACTACTTTAAAAATCATAAAACGAATTGAAGAACGAGTTTCTGCCGATAAATATTTAGGAACAGACGAATTGAATGTAATTCTTAGGGAAGAAATTTCAGGACTTTTATCCGAAACTAAATCGGGTGAAGAATCGGAATTTACAATTCCTGTAGATAAAAAACCTTACGTTATAATGGTAGTTGGGGTTAATGGCGTAGGAAAAACAACCACTATTGGAAAATTAGCCTTCCAATTTAAGAAAGCCGGTTATAATGTGGTTCTTGGTGCTGCCGATACGTTTCGTGCTGCCGCTATTGATCAATTACAAATATGGGCGGATAGAGTAGGAGTACCAATTGTAAAACAACAAATGGGCTCTGACCCAGCATCGGTAGCATTTGATACTTTGCAAAGTGCCGTTTCTCAAAATGCTGATGTGGTAATTATTGATACTGCAGGAAGATTACATAATAAAGTTGGCTTGATGGGTGAATTATCTAAAGTGAAACGAGTGATGCAAAAAGTTACTCACGATGCACCACACGACGTACTTTTAGTTTTAGATGGTTCTACGGGGCAAAATGCTTTTGAACAAGCAAAACAATTTACTGCAGCAACTGAGGTTTCGTGTTTAGCGGTTACCAAACTAGATGGAACTGCAAAAGGTGGTGTGGTTATTGGAATTTCCGATCAATTTCAAATACCTGTAAAATATATAGGTGTTGGTGAAGGAATTGAAGATTTACAAGTGTTTAACAAATATGAGTTTGTAGATAGTTTCTTTAAATAATAGACTATGAATAAATTTTTATCTTTTTTTAAAACTACTTCTCCCTTAATTTTACTTTTGATAAGTGCTGGAGTTGAGGTTTTAGCCAAAATCATAGAAACTAAATTCCCAACAATTGCTATGGGATTGCAATTGCTAACTTTTATGGTTTTTATTTATGCTTTAATAAAGTTTTTCAACTCTAAGTTTCAATAGATGTATTAGTTATTGGTACAAAGCATTTATTTTTTGCCAAAGCATATCATCAAAATCAGAAAGCGCCATATTCGATGCATCTGCAGCATCTCCCATACGAATAACAACCATTTTCTGATTAGGAATTACATAGATTTTCTGATCATCTTTTCCTAAAGCCATAAACATATCGGTAGGTCCATGCGGAATAATACTTCCGTTAAATTGGTATTGACTTTGTGGTAAGTGATAACTCGATTTTCCGTTCAGCCACCAAAGATATCCATACGATTGGTTGATAGTTTGAGATGTTGTGGTTGCCGAATTGAAGTAGCTTGAGTTTATTATTTGATTTTCATTCCATTTTCCATTATTTAGAGCTAATAAACCAAAGCGAGCCATACTTCGAGTTGTACTGAAATAAACCTTCAAACCCAAATTGGCTCCAGTTCCAACATACCAAAATCCCGAAGTATCCATTCCTATTTTATCTCGTAGCTTGGAATTGAAATAATTATTCCATGATTGTCCAGAAGCTTGCTCTACTACATCTTGCAATTTTACATACACGTTGTGATATGCCCATCGAGTTCCTGCATCTGCAACATACTGAAGATTGGAAGGTGAAACATCATCTCCTAAAGTATCATCTAAACCAGAATTCATAGACAATAGGTTTTTGCAAGTAATTAAGTTTTCTTTTTCAATAGGAATACTTGTCCACCCTGTGCCAATATAGTCTGAAACTTTATTGTTAATGTTTATTAATCCTTCTTGCTCTGCAATGCCAGTTATTGTTGAAGTCAATGTTTTGCCAGCGCTATTCCATTTCCAAAGCGTTGTTGCGGTATGACCATTAAAATAATTTTCCATTACAATTCTTCCGTTTACTAATATTATAAACGACTTTGAGTTTTTTAATTGTAAATAATCTAAAAGCGGTTGCACGGCATTTGCATTCCAACCCAATTCAGAAATAGATTTAGTTTCCCAAGTGCTGCTTCCATCGTTTGGAGGAAAATACATTGATTCAATTGAAGGAGAATCACACCCACAATCATTTTTTGAGCATCCTAAAACAAAAAAGAGTAATAGTAGTAAAGGAAAATATCTTCTCATAATGGTTAATTTTATTTAGGACCTACAAAACTTTAAAACGTTTAATCAAAAATACTTTTTTATTCCTTAAAATTAATTGTAATTTTATATTTTATTTTAAGATATGAAAAAAATCCTTCCCATTTTCTTTTTTAGTTTATTTTTAGTTGCTTGTAAACCTTCCGTTTCGGATGCGGATATTGCCAAAATAAATGGCTATTGGGAGATTCAAAAAGTGGAACTTCCGCAAGGAGGTAAGAAAGAATATAAGGTTAATGAAACCATAGATTTTTTTGCAGTGAAAGATAATAAAGGCTTTCGCCAAAAAGTGATGCCGCAATTGGATGGTACTTATTTGACTAATAATATTAAAGAAAACCTTGTTTTAACTAAGGAAAATAGTGTTTTTTATGTAAATTACACTACCAATTTTGGCAAATGGCAAGAGCAAATAGTGGAACTAAAAGATAGTATTTTGGTGTTGAAAAATAAAGATAATTTAGAATACCATTACAAACGACAAATCCCTTTTTCTATAAAATAATGGCAAAACGACAAAGTAACGAGAGTTCTATAGCCGACGTTTTGCAACAGTTTATCCACCAAAATAGGCTAGAAGCAGGCATGGATAAAATTGATGTAGAACAAGCATGGAAAAATCTCATGGGAAACGGAGTGAATAGTTATACACAAGAAGTGATTTTAAAAGGAAGCACATTGTATGTCAAACTAACTTCGGCAGTTTTACGAGAAGAATTAGGATACGGCAAACAAAAAATAATCACAATGCTTAATGAAGAACTTCGAAAAGAAGTGGTGAAAGATATTGTTTTGAGATAGGAAAAAGTACGAGGTACGAGGTGCAAAGTACGAAGTCAGAAGATGGAAGATGGAAGGCAGAAAGAATAACGCAGAATAAAAATATTCATAATAAAAAAAATCCCATTTCAATTAAAAAATGGGATTTTGTATTTTATATAAACTGCTCACTAAAAACTGATTACTGAGCACTGAATACTAAAACTGCTCTCTTCCAGCAAAATGGAAAGCACCTTCGATAGCAGCATTTTCATCAGAATCAGATCCGTGAACTGCATTTTCTCCAATTGAAGTTGCATATTTTTTACGGATAGTTCCTTCAGCAGCATCAGCAGGGTTAGTAGCACCAATTAAGTTTCTAAAATCTTCAATTGCATTTTCTTTTTCAAGAATTGCAGCAACGATCGGTCCACGAGACATAAATTCAACTAATTCACCATAAAAAGGTCTTGCAGCATGAACAGCATAAAATGCTTGAGCATCTGCAACTGTAAGTTGTGTTAATTTCAAAGAAATAATTTTGAAACCACCTTCTGTAATCATGTTTAATATTCCACCAATATGTCCGTTTTGTACAGCATCTGGTTTAATCATTGTAAATGTTCTATTTGTAGCCATTTTGTTTTTGTATTAAATTTGGTGCAAAAGTAATATATTTTTTTACGATTGGCAAGAATGTAAAGGCTATAAAGTGATAACTTTAAATTCTTGTTCTAAAGGTTTTAATTCGGACAGTATTTTCTTTAGAAAAGCATCTCCATATTCTAAATAAAACTCGCTAAAATTGGCTTTGCGTTCTTGTAAACTTTGGTTCGGAAAAATCTCATTTTGCAATGCTAAAACACGTTGCAAACGATCTTTATGGATTCGTTTTTCGGCTCTGAGCAACCTTTTTTCTAGATTTTCTAAACCTTTTATTTGTTTGGATTCTTGCGCTTTTACCGCTCCAGAAAAGGATTTATCGGTTTGGTTAGCAATTACATATAATGCTTCAAATTGATTTTTCAGAACCTCTTTTTGTTCCGAAAAATCAATAGTAAACTTTGAAAATTCTTTTGTTTTTTGGTCAAACAATTCTTGTTGGTTTGCAAATAAATCGGCATAACTTAAATCTAGTTTGTCTGCCTTTTCTACTTGTTTAGCAGTAGCAGTTACAACGGAATTTCGTAGCAAAAGCATCGGAAAAGTAATGTTATTGGCATCAAAATTAGATTTCAATTCCAACCAATATGCCAGTTCGCCACCACCACCAATATAACATAAATTAGGTAAGATAACTTCTTGGTATAAAGGTCTTAAAATCACATTAGGACTATACTTTTCTGGATGATTTTCCAGTTCTACTAGAATTTCAGATTCAGTAAAAGTTTTGCTTGTGTTGTTTACTTTATAAATTCCGTTTTCTAAAACAATACGTTCTCTTAAAGTATTTTCTATGTAAAAAAGATTAATTTCACGTGGATTGACCTGTATTTTATAATCGGATAATTGGGTAGCAGTTTCGGTTACTTTCTGAAAAGAAGTTTGGTTTAGGAGTTCCTCTTTTATATAGGGAACAAATGTTTTTTTCAAGGCGACAGAATCTCCATCTAAAATAACCAAGCCTTCATCTTTGAATAATTCATTGGCCAAATAGCACGTAGCATCTGCTAAATTGGAATGATTTAAATACGATTTTTCAAACAATTCTTTTAGAAAATTTGCATTTTCGCTAGTGCCAACTTCGTTAGAAAATTGTGATAGAACCTCCTTTAAACCTTCGGTTGATAATCTTCCTACTGGTCCCGAAGTTTCGCTTTGCCATTGGATTTTTTTCTCTTTGAAATTAAAATAATTAATCTCTTGAAAATCGTGGTCTTCGGTCGCCATCCAATATATAGGAACAAAATCGTGATTTGGATATTCCTTTTTTAATTGCTTGCAAAGATTTATGGTAGAAACAATTTTGTAGATAAAATACAAAGGCCCTGTAAATAAATTCAGTTGGTGCCCCGTAGTTACGGTAAAAGTATTCGAATTATTTAAGAGTTTAATATGGTTTTTTGTAGCATTTGAAATTTCAAAATTGGCATATTGCTTTTCAAGTTCGGAAACTAAAATTTGCCTTCTGTTATTGTCATTGCTATTGAAATTGGAACTTTTCTCTTCAATTTGCTCTTTAAAATTTTCCAATTTTGGAAAACGATTGTACAACGACTTTAGTTCTGGTTTCTCATCCAAATAATCAACGATTAATTTGGAGAAATATCCCGATTTTTGATAGGTTATACAGTCGCTTGGCATATTGTAATTTTTTTGTAAAAATACTTAAAATACAAATCCGATTTACAATTTCAATGGGATTAATAATTCTTAAAAACTAAATTATTAATTTTACTTTTGCAAAAACAATTTCCATTGAAAGATATATTTTTACTAACGCCTCCCTTCACCCAACTAAATACGCCATATCCGGCAACGGCATATATTAAAGGGTTTTTGAAAACCAAAAATATTTCTGCTTTTCAAATAGATTTAGGTATAAGAGTTATCTTACAATTGTTTTCTAAAAAGGGATTAGTTGATTTGTTTCAAGTTTTGGGTTTCGAGTTTCAAGTTTCGGATAATTCACAACGAATATTTGCATTAAAAGACGAATATATAAAAACAATTGATTCGGTGATTTCTTTTTTGCAAGGAAAAAATCCGTCTATGGCGCGACAAATATGCAGTGGAAATTTCCTTCCCGAAGCTTCTCGATTTGCGCAACTTGACGATATGGAATGGGCTTTCGGAACTATGGGAATGCAAGACAAAGCCAAACATTTGGCGACATTGTATCTTGAAGATTTATCCGATTTTATTGTAGAATGTGTCGATGAAAATTTTGGTTTTAGTCGGTATGCAGAACGCTTGGGCAGAAGTGCCAACTCGTTTGATGATTTGTATAATCATTTGCAAAAAGAACCCACCTATATTGACCGAATTACTTTAGAAATTCTAAACGAACGAGTGGCAGAAATCCAACCCAAATTGGTGTGTATTTCGGTTCCCTTTCCAGGAAATTTATATAGTGCTTTTCGTTGTGCTCAAGTTATAAAAACTAATTTTCCGAATATAAAAATCGCAATGGGTGGCGGTTTTCCTAATACTGAGCTCAGGGAATTGAAAGACGAACGTGTTTTTGAATTCTTTGATTTTATTTCTTTAGACGATGGAGAACTTCCATTAGAGTTGCTAATTTCTAATGTTCAAAATCCAAATTCCAATGAATTTAAGAGAACGTTTATCTTGGAAAACAGAAAAGTTACTTACAAAAATAACTCTACAAAACCCGATTATAAACAAAGCGATTTAGGCACTCCCGATTATTCGGATTTGCTTTTGGATAAATACATTTCGGTAATTGAAATTGCCAATCCTATGCATAGTTTGTGGAGTGATGGCAGATGGAATAAACTCACTATGGCCCATGGATGTTATTGGGGAAAGTGTACTTTTTGCGACATTTCTTTAGATTACATCAAATTATACGAACCTATTGCTGCTAAAACGTTAGTAGATAGAATGGAAGAAATGATTGCCCAAACGAGCGAAAACGGATTTCATTTTGTAGATGAAGCAGCACCTCCGGCTTTAATGCGGGAAGTTGCTCTAGAAATTCTACGACGAAAATTAGTGGTTACTTGGTGGACCAACATTCGATTTGAAAAAAGTTTCACTGCTGATTTAGCCTATTTGCTTAAAGAATCTGGTTGTATTGCTGTTTCGGGTGGATTGGAAGTTGCTTCCGACCGACTTTTGAATTTAATAAAAAAAGGAGTTACAGTAGAGCAAGTGGCTCAAGTTACCAGAAATTTTACCGAAAGCGGTATTATGGTACACGCTTATTTAATGTATGGTTATCCTACCCAAACCATTCAGGAGACTATAGATAGTTTGGAAATGGTACGCCAAATGTTTGAATTGGGAATTATTCAATCTGGTTTTTGGCATCAATTTGCAATGACAGCGCATTCTCCAGTAGGAATGAATCCTGATGAATTTGGAGTAATTCCGGAACAAAATGAAATTACGTTTGCTAATAACGACATCCATTTTATAGATAAAACAGGAATAGATCATAATAAATTTAGTTTTGGGTTGAAAAAATCATTATTCAATTTCATGCATGGCATTTGTTTGGATTATCCTCTGCAAGATTGGTTTGAGTTTAAAATTCCTAAAACAAATATTCTTCCGGATTATATAGCTACTTGTCTAGAGAAAGAACCCGATTTTAATACAAAACCTTCTGCTAAAATTGTTTGGTTAGGAGGAAAGCCTTCAATTAAATCTTTTATGAAATCTAAAAAAGGTCAAACTTGGCAAATGACGGAACTTACATTTAGCACTAAAGTAGACTCTTTTCTTATTACAATAGAAGAAGAAAAAGCCAATTGGTTAATAAAAACATTTGATTTACTTACTGTAAATTCAGGAAACTCATTCAATTTTGCTGCATTAAAATCTGATTTTGAAACTCACTTTGAAGACTTCGAATTGTTTTGGTATTCTAAGTCAATTCAGGTTTTACGTCAAAAAGGTTTGTTAGTATTCTAGTAAACTAACCAAATAAAAACATCTCTTAATTAGATAGTTATATTTTATTTATATTTATAGCAATATAATTTATATATGAGATTTATACTTTTTAGTTTATTGATTTTTTATTCAAATATTTTTGTAACTTGTTTTTTTTAATTGTTTAAATCTGTCTTTTTTTTAATCAAAATTAAGTTAATTTTAAGAATCTTTTCATTGTCTAACTGACTTATCTTTTATATTTGCATCGAATAATATATTAATTCAAAACTTATTTAATTCATGAGTAAAAAATTGAAAACAATCTTAATCGTTATTGGTGTTTTAATATTAGGAGGCGTAATTGCGGGTCCTAAAATTAAAGATTATATGGTTAATAATATGGGTAAAAGAGATTTACAATCAGAAGATGCTGCTTTTACTTTAAATGCTAAAGATTTTGTTGCAGAATTTACTTCAAAAGAAGCTGAGGCAAACAAAAAATATCTAGAAAAACCAGTAGTTATCTCTGGAGTTATTACTTCAATTAATGGTAAAGAAGTGATCTTGGATAATGTTGTAGTATGTGGATTTTCAGCTGCAGATGCTTCATTAAAAGTAGGTCAAACAGTTTCTGTTAAAGGTCGAGTAGTTGGGTTTGATGACCTAATGGGTAGCGTAAATATGGATCAATGTTCAATAAATAAATAACTAAATTAAAAATGAAATTACTAAAAATCACACTTTCAGTTTTCTTTCTTTTTTGTTTTGGCTTTGCCAATGCTCAAGATGATTTGATGAACGAGTTAAATGCTACTAAATCAGATACGAAAGAAATTTCTTCTGCTGCCTTTAAAGGCTTGCAAGTTGCAAACATGCAATCAACTAAATTACCTGCTCAAGGAGAATTTTATTTCTTAGTTTCGCACCGTTTTGGTGATTTAACAAATGGAGCAAATAACTTTTTTGGATTAGATGCTGCTTACACTAAATTAGGTGGAATTTATGGAGTTACAAATTGGCTTTCTCTAGGTTTGTCAAGACAAACGTATCAAAAAACGTATGAATTGGCTGCTAAATATAAATTTGCTAATCAATTAGATGGTGGATTTCCAGTAACAATTGTAGGTTACAATACTATGGATATTAGAAGTGATTTAAAAACTGATTTATATCCAGATTTAAAAAACAACGATAGATTAGCATATACATCGCAATTGATTGTTTCTAGAAAAATAAATAATTCAATTTCATTTTTAGTGAATCCTATTTTGGTTCATAAAAATTTATATGATGAACTAACAGAGCAAAAGAACACTTATTTGTTAGGTGCAGGAGCAAGATGTAAATTATCTAAAAGATTAAGTGTAAATTTAGATTATGCTGCAAGATTAAATTTGCCAGAAGCATATGATTTTACTTACCATAATCCAATCACTTTAGGATTAGATATTGAAACTGGTGGACACGTTTTCCAATTAGTACTATCTAATAGTCAAACAATGAATGATGTGGCTTATTATACAACTGCATCAGGTATCAAACAAGGAAAAGGAATTTTCTTCGGATTTAACATGTATAGAGTTTTTTAATATAAATAAGATATGAAAAATATAAAATTAATTATAGTATTGATGTTAGGAGTTGCATTTTTTGTTTCATGCGATTCTAGAACACAACAAGATTTAGAAGGAATAGTTTCTGCACCAACATACAATAAAAATATAAAGCCATTAATGGATTCTAAATGTGTTAATTGCCATTCACAAAATGGACAAGGTAATTTTCCTGAATTAGATACCTATCAAAATATTGTTGATTATCAACTTGATAATGGAGCTAATGGTTATTCACAAGGATCTGGGGTTCCTAGTTTGTTATGTAGTGTTCAATCTAGTTCTTGTACATCAGATAGAATGCCTAAAAGTGATGCACCATTATCTAATGGTAGCATAAACACAATAAAAAATTGGATTGAACAAGGTTACGTGGAAAATTAATATCAAATTTTAAATAACAATGAAAAAAATAATTTTAACTATCATATGTTTCGCTTTTGCAACAGTTGGATTTTCTCAAAAAATGATGACTCGTTCAGGTGAAATTAAATTTGACGCAACTGTTTCTGGAGCTATGGATCCAGTTGTTGCAGTAAGTAAAACAGTATCTTCTATTTTAGTTTCAAATACTGGTGAATTACGTATTAATGGTTTAGTAAAATCTTTCAAATTCAAATCTCCATTAATGGAGGAGCACTATAATGAAAACTATATGGAAAGTGACAAATTTCCAAATACTAGTTTTAGTGGTAAAGTGGTTGGTTATGACGGAAAATCTGGATCTTATGATGTAGAGGGAGATTTAACAATTCATGGAGTTACTAATAAAGTTAAAACCAAAATGACAGTAACTGCAGGTGCTAAAACTTCAATTGCTGGAGCTTTTGTAATTAAATTAATTGATTACAAATTAGAAGTTCCTGCTATGGCAAAGAAAACTTTAGCTGAAACTGCTAAAATTACAATTAAATTAGAATTAGAGAACAAATAAAATATTAACTTAAAAATTATTATTAAAATTATTATTATGAAAAATTTTTACAAATTATCTTTAGTTGCATTACTTTTTTGTTTTGCAGCATCTTTAAAAGCACAGACTGCAGGAACCTTAACTTTCACTTTCACAGATGCAGCTCAAACAAGTTCTTATGGAGGAACAAAACATACCTTAGTAGCTTGGATTGAAAATACAGGAACTGCTGGCACTAAAACTTGCGCAAGTGAAACAACTCATCTAACAACTGGACAAACTGCAACAGCTCACAATGGTGCAATTTATGCAACTTACTTGCGTTATTGTTGTGGAGGTAGTACTTCAGATCACGAACCTCAATGGAGAGTGCTTAATGGATCAACAACTGCAACTTTAGCAACAGGTGGAATTTCAAATTCTACATTAACTACTGGCGCAGTAAATAAAACAATTACTTGGAATGTACTTAGTACTGTACCTGATGGTAAATACAGAGTTTGTATTGAAAAATGTTGGGATGAAACTACTTCTGGTATAGAACAAAGATACTTTCAGTTTACTAAAAGTCCTGCAGGAGTTACCTATACAGGAACAACAAACACAACAGCTCCAACACCAACTGTTGATGATGCTTCTTTTAAAAATATCACTTTAACTTGGACACCTAGTGCTGCAGCTAACGAACAATTTTCTAATGAAGAGATGGCTGTTATTTACCCAAATCCAAGTAAAGGTTTCTTTAATGTTGACTTCAAAACGGATGTAAAAAACGTTAAAGTATTAAATATTTTGGGTCAAGTAGTTTATAATGAAGAAATCATAGATTCGTCAATAACTACTAAAAAAGTTGATTTATCCAATTTGAACAATGGTGAATATATTGTAATTGTTTCCAATGAAGTAGGTCAATCTAGTTATAAATTGATTTTAGAAAAATAATTTTTTTATCTTAGTAAATTTAAAGGCATCTATTAGATGCCTTTTTTATTTACCATCGATTTCTTTAATTACAGACTGTATTTCAGGGGTTTTGTAATATTGGTAATTTCCTTTATCATCCGAATAGGTTAAATACGCTTGTAGTTCTGGATGATTGGCTAAAAAGACTTTTGCTTTATCTAATCCCATAACCAAAATCCCAGTAGCATTCGCATCCGATGAAATACAATTTTTAGCAATGACAGAAACACTCAATAAATTATTTTTTGCAGGATAACCGGTTCTAGGATCTAAATGATGCGCATACTTGATGCCATTTTCAATAAAATATCTTCGGTTATTTCCAGAAGTAGAAAGTGCACAATCTTTTAAAGTGATAAGTGCTTTTATTGGGTTTAAACTTTCTTTATTGTCATAGGGCTGTTCAATACCTATTGTCCAAATCTTACCATTGGAATCTGTTCCTTTAGCAAAAACTTCACCGCCAATTTCAACACTATAGGATTTTATTCCTTTTTTATTTAAAAAATCAGATACGACATCTACAGAATATCCTTGAGCAAAAGCATTAAAATCTAATGATACACGAGGGTCTTTTTTTATTATTCGATTGCCTTTAAGTTCTATCAAATTAAAACCAACAAATTGTAATATACTATCAATTTTTGGTTTTTCGGTTGTCATTTTTTTGCCTGGTCCAAATCCCCATAAATTAGTTAATGGTGCAACGGTAGGGTCAAAAGCACCATCCGTATTTTTCCATACTTCTTTTGCTTTGTTAAAACAAGTTATAAAGTAGTTGTCTACAACTACCTCTTGATTGGTATTCACTTTTGTGATAATAGAGTTAGGATTGTAAGTTGAAACCGATAAATCAAAATCTTTTAAAAGAGCATCAATTTCACTTTGAAAATTTCTTTCTTTAGCATCTACATAAACAATATGATAGGTTGTGCCTTGAGCTCGGCCTTCTATTTTAATTTCTTTATTTAAAGAAACTAAATCACTTTTAAAACCAATTTTTTTTAGTTTTTCAAGAAGCTTTCTTGCTTTAACATTATTTAAATTTAATTTTAAAGTTTGTTCACAATCTTTTAATGCTTCTTTGTAATCTTTATCTTTCATCCTTAAATTTGCTCTATTAATAAAGGCATTTTCATTTGAAGAATCAATTTTTATAATTTCATTAAAATCAAATAATGCTCCCTTTAAATTTCCTTGCATAATTTTTAAATTAGCTCTATCCGCATAAGCCTCAATGTTGTCGTATCTCTTTTCAATAGCGGTCGAATAATCGCTCATTCCATTTTTATATTTTTTTAATGCTACGTTACTCAATCCTCTAAAATAATATAGATTTGAATTTGTAGGTTCTAATTCAATAGCTTTATTAAGATCAAGAATAGCATCGCTATATAGCTTCAACTTTGCTTTTGCCCGACCTCTGTATTGATAATAATCCGATTCAAAGCCATCTATTGTAATAGCTTTACTAAAATCATTAATTGCTCCATGATAATCACTAATTTTCATTTTAATAAAACCTCTATCAAAATAAGTATAAGAATCTTTAGGATTTTTATTAATTATTTGAGTATAACAATCAATTGCTTTTTTGAAATCCTTATTTTGAACAAAATCAAAAGCAGAATTAATAAGTGTCTGTCTTGTGTCTTGCGAAAATAAATTAAGATTTAAACTTAAGAATATTAGTAGAAATAAGGCATTTTTCATTTTATTGATATCTTTTAAATAGCTACAAAAATAATTTATTTTTTCGTTTGTTTTTTTAATATTCTCTTAAAACAGCAACTATATCAATTATACAAATTACTGACAATTATCAGTTACGAAAACGTTTTCTTTTGCTAATTTTGTAACAAATAAAAAAAAATAGTATTTATGAGTAACTCGTATAAACTTTTGGTTAATCAGGCTCTTACTTTTGATTTTTCCGAAAAAGATCTGGAAAATTTAGATGCTGTAACGGTTGGAAACGAAAAATTCCACGTCCTAAAAAACAGTGTTCCTTATAAAGCAGAAGTTGTTTCGGCCGATTTTCTATCCAAAAAATATACTATAAAAGTCAATAACAACACCTATGAAGTTGCAATTTCTAATCCTTTAGATTTATTAATCAAAAGTATGGGAATTGAACGTGGCAGAACCAAAGTGGTCAATGCTATTAAAGCACCTATGCCAGGATTGATTCTTGAAATTAGTGTATCTGTTGGTCAAGAAGTTAAAGAAAATGATACGTTATTAATTCTGGAAGCAATGAAAATGGAAAACAGTTTCCTTTCTCCTCGTGATGGTATTATAAAATCTATTGCCGTTGTCATTGGTAATGCGGTAGATAAAGGACAATTATTAATTGAGTTTGAATAAAAAAAGTTTTAAAGTTTCAAGTTTAAGGTTTCAAGTTCTGTAATAAAAAAACATTGATTCCTTTTAAACAACTTGAAACTTTAAACCTGAAACAAAAATTTAATATGAAAAATATAACCAAAATATTAGTTGCCAACCGCGGTGAAATTGCTATTAGAGTAATGAAAACTGCCAAGAAAATGGGCATCAAAACTGTAGCAGTATTTTCAACTGCCGATAGAAATGCACTTCACGTGAAATATGCCGACGAAGCGGTTTGTATTGGAGAGGCTCCCTCTATCCAATCGTATTTAAGAGGCGATAAAATCATTGAAGTTTGTAAAGAACTTGGCGTAGATGCAGTGCACCCAGGCTATGGTTTTTTGAGTGAAAATTCCGCTTTTGCAGAAGAATGTGAACGAAACAACATCATTTTCATCGGACCAAAATCGAAAGCTATCGAAATGATGGGAAGCAAATTAGCAGCTAAAGAAGCTGTTATGCACTACAATATCCCTATGGTTCCTGGTATTGACCACGCCATAACCGATATTGAAGAAGCTAAAAAATCGGCTCGTGAAGTTGGTTTTCCTATTTTGATTAAAGCTTCTGCTGGAGGTGGCGGAAAAGGAATGCGCGTGGTGGAACGGGAAGAAGATTTTGTTTCTCAAATGGATAGAGCAATTAGTGAAGCAACCTCTGCTTTTGGAGATGGTTCGGTTTTTATTGAAAAATACGTGACTAAACCGCGACACATAGAAATTCA
Source organism: Flavobacteriaceae bacterium (assembly GCA_947452415.1). Taxonomy (GTDB): domain Bacteria; phylum Bacteroidota; class Bacteroidia; order Flavobacteriales; family Flavobacteriaceae; genus Flavobacterium. The sequence goes on along the minus strand of CANGCT010000056.1, from coordinate 3,989 downwards.
AATCATGGCCGATAGTCATGGAAATGTTTTATATATTTTTGAAAGAGAATGTAGTATTCAACGCCGACACCAAAAAGTAGTAGAAGAAGCGCCATCTTCTATTTTAACTCCAGAAAAACGTAAAGAAATGGGAGAGGCAGCCGTAAAAGTGGCTCGTGCCTGTGATTATCTTGGAGCAGGAACTGTCGAGTTTTTAATGGACGACAAACATAATTTCTATTTTTTAGAGATGAATACACGTTTGCAAGTGGAGCATCCAGTTACCGAAATGATTTCTGGTTTGGATTTAGTTGAATTGCAAATTCGGGTAGCCCGTGGTGAGCAATTGCCAATGAAACAAGAAGATTTAGTTATTCACGGTCACGCTATGGAACTTCGTGTTTATGCCGAAGATTCTATGAATGACTTCTTGCCTAATGTTGGTTTCTTGAGTACTTATCAATTGCCAGTAGGCGAGGGCATTCGCGTAGATAATGGAATTGAAGTAGGAATGGATGTTCCAATTTATTACGATCCGATGTTGTCTAAACTGGTTACTTACGGAAAAACTCGTGAGGAAACAATTACTTTAATGATAAGTGCTATCGATAATTATCATATAGAAGGTGTAGCAACAACACTTCCTTTTGGAAAATTTGTAATGGAGCACGAAGCATTTCGTTCAGGTGATTTTGATACAGGTTTCGTAAAAACTTATTACGATGCTGAAAAACTTAAATCTAAGTTAGATACCGAAGCAGAAATTGCAGCGATGATCGCTTTAAAACAATATCTAGCAGATACAAAAATCTTACGATTACCAATTGAGTAAAAAAGAATATAGAATAAAGAACATAGAACATAGATGATAGAAAATAGAACATGAAGCTGATAAAGTCTTTTTTCTATTCTCTATTTTCTTTAATCTCAAAAAAATGGAAGATAAAATCAAAATATTAAACGATAAAATTGCCCTTGCCAAATTAGGTGGAGGTGAAAAAAGAATTGCAACACATCATGCCAAAAAGAAATTAACGGCTCGTGAGCGTATCGAATATCTAATGGATGAAGGTTCTTTTGAAGAAATTGGTATGTTGGTTACTCACCGAACTACCGATTTTGGAATGGAAAAAGAAATCTATTACGGCGATGGTGTAGTAACGGGTTACGGTACAATTAATGGAAGAGTAGTATATGTATTTGCACAAGATTTTACCGTTTTTGGAGGTTCTTTATCGGAAACCCATGCCGAAAAAATTTGCAAAGTGATGGATATGGCTTTAAAAAGCGGTGCGCCAATGATTGGATTGAACGATTCTGGTGGTGCTCGTATTCAAGAAGGAGTTCGCTCTCTTGGCGGTTATGCCGATATTTTTTATAGAAACGTACAATCTAGTGGAGTCATTCCACAAATATCTGCTATTATGGGACCATGCGCTGGTGGAGCAGTTTATTCTCCTGCTATGACCGATTTCACGATGATGGTGGAAGGCAATAGTTATATGTTTGTAACTGGTCCTAACGTGGTTAAAACCGTTACCAATGAAGAAGTAACTTCGGAAGAATTGGGTGGTGCTAGCACACATTCAACCAAATCGGGAGTGGCACACATTACTTCTCCTAACGGAATTGAATGTTTGGAAGACATCAAAAAGTTATTGAGTTACATGCCTCAAAATAATAGAGAAACCACTCCAAAGTTACCATACGTAACCAATGATGAAGTTCGGGTTAAATTAGACACTATCGTTCCAGATAATGCTAATAAACCTTACAACATGCTGGACGTTATTGAAAACATTATCGACGAAGATTCCTTCTTTGAAATTCATAAAGATTTCGCAGAAAATATCATAGTAGGTTTTGCTCGTTTAGGCGGAAGAAGTATAGGTATTGTGGCCAATAATCCTAAGTTTTTAGCAGGTTGTTTGGATGTGAAAAGTTCTATAAAAGCAGCTCGTTTTGTTCGTTTTTGCGATTGTTTCAATATTCCGTTATTAGTATTGGAAGATGTACCAGGATTCTTGCCAGGAACCGACCAAGAATGGAACGGAATTATCGTTCATGGAGCCAAATTATTATACGCTTTTAGCGAAGCAACTGTGCCTAGAGTTACCGTTATAACCCGTAAAGCCTATGGTGGAGCGTATGATGTAATGAACTCGAAACACATTGGTGCCGACATGAATTTTGCTTGGCCAAGTGCTGAAATTGCAGTTATGGGAGCTAAAGGAGCATCTGAAATTATCTTCAAAAAAGAAATTAGCGAAGCGGCTGATTCTACGGCAAAACTTTTAGAAAAAGAAGCAGAATATGCCGAGTTATTCGCCAATCCATATACCGCAGCACAACGCGGATTTATTGATGAGGTGATACTTCCAAGAGATACACGTAGAAAATTACTTAAAGCCTTCAGTATGCTGGAAAATAAAGTAGTAGATTCTCCTAAAAGAAAACATGGAAACATTCCGTTGTAATAAAATACTATAATTTTAAAAACCGTCTTGTTTTATAATTAGACGGTTTTTTCATTCTTTTTCCCAATCGAATTCAAAGCTTTTAAATTAAATTTAAGTTAAAAAAACTATTAAAAGCCCCATTTTTTCGTAATTTGTGCCTCCTTAAAAAGTATAAAGTAGTACTTTAGAATAAAGTAGCACCATGAAACGTATCCATTTAATTTTAGTATTGAGTTTTTTTTTTAGTATTTCCTCGTTTTCACAAAAAATAATAAAACATAAAATTTCCAAAGGGGAATCAATATTAGGTTTGGCTATCAAATATGATGTGAGTGAAAAAGATATTTACGAATTAAACCCAAAAACTAAAGGTGCATTGTTGCAGTTAAATCAAGAGCTTCGTATTCCGAATAAAAAATTTAAAGAAAAAGAAAAGCCTTCCAAAAAAGATAAAATAGAACTACTTGTAGAAAAAAATAAGAAGAATCAGGTTACTTTAGATAACAAAGAAAAGAAAGAGGTTTGCATAGATCCTAACGATGAGCCCATAATTACCCACGTTGTACTTCCCAAAGAAACTTTATATAGTCTTTCTAAACAATTTGGAATTTCCATGGAGGCCATTTGCGAACTAAATCCAGAGCTAAAAACTAGTAATTTGAAGAAAGGCGCCAAGTTGAAATTTCCTAATAAAGAAGCAGTTATTATTAAATCGGTAGAATCTAAAAGCAATCTAGATAATATAGGTAGTACTAATGCAGATATAATTGCAATCACAAACGTAGTTCATAAGGTGCTTGCTAAAGAAACTTTATATGGAATTTCTAAAAAATATGGAGTTTCCATTAAAGATATTGAAAAATTAAATCCTGGTATCGAAAACGGACTTCCAATAGATTATCTTTTAATAATTAAAAAAGGAGTACATAAAGCACCCGAGGAAACCAAAGATTTTATAGAAAATCTTCCTAAAGAAGAACTCATTGTAAAAGATATTCCTACCGGAAATGTTATAAAAGCAGATTTTTTAATTCGAAAAGCATCAGAACATTTAGGAACACCTTACCGAAGTGGAGGAACTACAAGCGCAGGTTATGACTGCTCTGGATTGATTTTTACAACGTTTCAAAATGTTGACATTACATTGCCAAGATCTTCTCAAGAAATGGCTAATTACGGAGTGAGAATTAACCGATCACAAGCTCAAAAAGGAGATTTAATATTCTTTGCTACCTTTGGTGGTCGTAGAGTAAGCCACGTAGGAATGGTTACTGAAGTGGTCGATGGGGTAATAAAATTCATTCATTCCTCAAGTGGTTCGGGTGTTATCGTTTCTTCCCTAAACGAGGCATATTATGCTAGAACTTTTGTGCAAGTGAATCGAGTATTAACAGAATAAATTACTAATAAAGAATTAATTTCTGGTAGTATCCCATAAAGTGTGTAAGTAAAAAAAATATGAGGGTTTGTGCAAACCCTCATATTTTTTTTACTTAATTTTAATATTTACACATTTTATGAAAAAAGAAGATTTATTATCCGATGAATTTT
>CANGCT010000055.1 GCA_947452415.1 Flavobacteriaceae bacterium | reverse complement strand
GCAACTTTAGCCATAGGTAATGGAACTGTAGAACTAGGATCTATGTCAAGTATTAACTGGTCTAACGGTCCGTTTTTTATCAAAACTGAAACCGACCCTACTGGCGGAACTAACTACAGTATTACAGGAACAAGTGAATTAATGAGTGTACCGTATGCTTTGTATGCTGCAAATAGTCCTCAAGGTTTGCAAGGACCACAAGGACCAGCAGGTACAAATGGAACAGATGGAGCAATTGGCGCTACAGGACCACAAGGACCACAAGGACCAGCAGGTACAAATGGAACAGATGGAGCAATTGGCGCTACAGGACCACAAGGACCACAAGGACCAGCAGGTACAAATGGAACAGATGGAGCAATTGGAGCTACAGGACCACAAGGACCACAAGGACCACAAGGACCAGCAGGTACAAATGGAACAGACGGAGCAATTGGAGCTACAGGACCACAAGGACCTCAAGGTGCTACTGGAGCAAGGGGAGCAACAGGATTAACTGGTGCAACAGGGCCTCAAGGAGACACAGGTTTAACAGGTGCTGTTGGCGCAACAGGAGCAACAGGACCTCAAGGAATACAAGGAGCTACCGGATTAACAGGAGCAACTGGTGCTATTGGACAACAAGGTGACGTGGGACTTCAAGGAGACAAGGGTGATAAAGGAGACAAAGGAGACAAAGGAGAAGCTGGTGCAACTGGGGCTACGGGACCACAAGGACCAGCAGGTACAAATGGAACAGATGGAGCAATTGGTGCTACGGGACCACAAGGACCTCCAGGTTATATTGGAGACAAAGGAGAAGCTGGTGCAACTGGAGCTACTGGACCTCAAGGACCTCAAGGAGAGGGGATATTGGTAACAACTAAAACAACAACAGGAGATCCATTTGATTTTAATTCAACATCATATGCTGGAGGCAATTTAGCTGTATTGACTGCAGAAAATTTAGCAAATGGGTTGAATGTATTAACTGCAAATACTAATGGAATAGCAAATGTAGGTTTGGGAATAAATGTTCTTACCTCAAACACTACAGGAAGTGCTAATACTGCTATTGGATTTAAGAGTTTAAGTACTAATACAACAGGGAAAAACAATACTGCTCAGGGAGCTTATGCCTTATATTACAACACGTCAGGTAGTTATAACAGTGCGTTCGGGAGTCTTGCAATGATTTCAAATACTACTGGAAATGGTAATTCTGCATTTGGAGAGTGGAGCTTACTTAATAATACTAGTGGTACTTTAAATACAGCCTTTGGTAGTAATTCTCTAAAGTCTAACACAACAGGAGTTAATAATACTGCTGTTGGAGTTAGCTCTTTATTAGCAAACACAACCGGTACAAGAAATGTTGCTTTAGGACTTAATTCTTTATTAACTAACACTACTGGTGCTTATAATACAGCTCTTGGAAACTCTGCAATGAATAGTAATGTTACTGGAGCTTATAATACTGCTGTAGGTTTTTCTGCTAATGTTGCTACTGACGGATTAACCAATGCAACTGCTATTGGTAATGGTGCTATAGTAAATGCAAGTAACAAAATACAATTAGGTAATACATATGTTACCAATGTAAATACTAGTGCTACAATAACTGGAGCAGGTTTTAAAACTCCAACTGGTACTTCATCGCAATATTTAATGGCAGATGGAAGTACTTCAACAGGTAGTTCTATTTCTATAGGTTCTATAAGTACTACTCCAACCACAAATGGTGCTTCTATAACTTCAGGAGTATTAAGTCTTGCTCCAGCAGACGCTAACAATGGTGGTGCAGTTACAACCAGTAGTCAAACTTTTAGTGGGAACAAAACTGTTTTAGGAAATCTAATTGCTTCAAGTGTAATGCTAAATGAAGTTCTCGATGTTAATTCTGAACCTTCCTCTTATGGGGCTATTGCGCCAGATCTTGATGTTAGACAATCTTTTACTTCAGGAACTACTGGATTATTATCTAATATCAAAATTAATTTTCAGTCTTCTGCTACTTGTACACTTTTCATTTATCTAGGTGGAAATATGAATGCCTTAAATAGCGGTGGAACTGAATTATACCAAACAACATTTAATGCTTTGAATGGCTGGAATACAATTTCAGTATCTAATGTTAATGTTGTAAGCGGAAATCAGTATTGGTTTAGAGTGATTGAAACTAGTGGTGCAAATGTTAATCTATGGTTGAATACGGGAGCTACCAATCCTGGAACAACTGTATCTTTTCCGGTTTATTACGCTGGAGGTTTGTCTCCTTATGCTTTTAAAGTATATGTTTCACAATCTACTTCTGGTGGAAATGTTATTGCATCAGGAACAGTTACAGGAACAGGTTTTAAAACACCAACTGGAACTTCGTCTCAATTCTTAAAAGCAGATGGATCTATTGATGCAAATACTTATTTGACTACCACCACAGCAGGCTCTAACTATGTTGATTTAACAAATAATCAAACTATAGCTGGAAGTAAAACATTTAGTAATTCTGTTGCGGTTGGTGGGGCATCTACTACTTCATCAGCATTGGTAGAGGTATCTTCTACCACGCAAGGATTTTTGCCTCCTCGTATGACTTTTGCTCAAAAAAATGCTATCAATTCTCCAGTAGCTGGTTTAGTTTTGTGGTGTACTAACTGTGGAGCAAAAGGAGAATTACAAGTGTATAATGGTACCGAATGGACCAATATGATTGGTGGAACTGCTTCTACAGTTCCTGTCCCAGTTCTTAAAAATATTGGTGATTCTTATCAAGGCGGCATTGTAGCATATATTTTACAAGCTGGAGATCCTGGTTATGATGCGAATGTACAACATGGATTAATTATTGCAACAAGTGTAATAGGAAGTAAACCATGGGGAGATGGGTCTACTATTGCTAATGGTACTTCGGAATCACTTGGTTCTGGTTTAAGTAACACTAATTCAATTGTAAATTTAAACCCAAGCTTTGATGGAGCTGCACAATTAGCTCGTTCTTATAATGGTGGTGGGTATTCAGATTGGTATTTACCGAGTTATAATGAAGGAAAAAAGATTGAGTTAAGTGTTGTTTCTTTAAATTTAGGCGAAACTTCTTATTTTGCTGGTTCTTCTCAAAGGATACCTCCATGTGACTACATGTGTCAAATGTATCAACAAATGGGAATGGGAGGTATGTTTTCTTCACCAGAATGTTGTTTAATGCACTCTGCAACCTATGGCATAGGTGATTATCAACGCAGTAGTAATTCTTATAATGTATTGCCTGTAAGATCGTTCTAATATATTTATTAATACTATCTTTATAGTTATAAATATAATTGATTTTTTTACAATAAAATACAGTATCATATAAACCATTCGTAGTATCAAGTCTGTATTTAAATTTTAAGCTAGGTAGCATTAATAGTTCCCAGGAGATAATAATCCCTGGTTCTATCCTACTTCAAAAGAAGCCTTCTATATTCCATATATGATGGATAAAAACTTAAAAACAGATAATTGAAAATAAAAACCCCGAACTTAAGTTCGGGGTTTTTGCTATTAGTAAATTATTAAAAACTGAAAATGCTTAATTTGTTATGAAATTTCTATTCTACACCCTTCCTTTCAACGCACTAAATACCCAAGCATTGGCAAGAAATCCTACTCCAACTGCTCCAAAACCCCATCCTGCAACATCTGCATATTTATAAACGCCAAGGCCAATCAAGATCAATCCCATGATTACCATGATTAATGTAGCCCAACCTAATACGGTATTTTTATTCATTCCCATTATATAAATTTTAAAATTTGAGGTGGACAAATATCGTATTTTAAAAACTATACTGCAAAAATTAAGCTATTTTTATAGCAACTAGAATTTAATTAACTAAAAATATGCACCAACATTTCTTTCAACAAATCATGTGTTGGTAAGGCATTGGCGCCAACACCTTTACTTTTCACATCAATATTTCGCAAAGAAGCAATAATACTACTTACTTTTTTCATAGGATAATTGCGAAGTGCTACATCATAATCTTTCAAGAAAAACGGACTAACTCCTAATATGGGTGCTACTGTTTTTGGATTTTTATCTTTCAAACCATGGTATTTTAGTATTTTAACAAAAAAACTAAATACCAAACTTACCGTTACCACCATTGGGTTGTCCTTAGGATTTTCAGCAAAATATTGAACAATCTGGTAGGCTTTAAGTTGGTTTTTGGATCCTATTGCATTTTGTAATTCAAATACATTAAAATCCTTGCTGAAGCCAATATTATACTCAATATCATTGGGAGAAATTGTATGCCCCTTCGGAAGAATTATTTTTAATTTATCCAATTCATTGCTAATGCGGCTTAGGTCGTTTCCTAAAAACTCCACCAACATGGCATTGGCTTTAGGCTCTATTGAATAACCACGACCTTGTAGTAATTTATTAATCCAAGCACCTACTTGATTGTCGTATAGTTTTTTACTCTCCAACAAAACACCATGTTTGGCTATTAGTTTTACAAGTTTTTTTCGTTTATCTAAAGTTTTATATTTGTAAGCAAAAACCAAAACAGTGGTATGCTGCGGATTTTCGGCATAACTTTCTAGTTTGTCAATGGTACGGGATAATTCTTGCGCTTCACGAACCACCACAACTTGACGTTCCGCCATCATAGGATACCTCTTGGCATTAGAAACAATGTCCTCTATTGTAGTGTCCCGACCATAAATAATAGTTTGATTAAACCCCTTCTCCTCTTCACTTAAAATAGTATTCTCAATATATTCGGTCAATTTATCAATATAATAAGGCTCCTCACCCATTAAAAAATAAATTGGTTTTATATTTCCAGCTTTCAGATCGTTAATGATTTTTAATACTTCATCCATTATATCGCTACTCTTTTTCTATTCTCTATTATCTGTATTCTATTTTCTATAAAAGTCTTACTTTTGCTTCATGCAAAAACTACAATTTCCAACGTATTCGTTTCGCTTCAAAAATAGTGAAAATAAAATTGCTATCTTCGACGAAATTCGGAAAAAATTTATTCTTCTTACTCCCGAAGAATGGGTACGTCAGCATATAGTTCAGTTTTTATTACAAGAAAAGAAGTATCCTAAATCGTATATAAACGTTGAGAAATTAATTAAAATTAACGACTTAAATAAACGTTATGACATAATAGTTTACCAGCCCAATGGCGAATTATTTTTATTAATAGAATGCAAAGCACCCGAAGTAAAAATCACCCAAGAAACCTTCGACCAAATTGCCCGATATAATTTAGTATTAAATGCAAAATACTTGATGGTAAGCAACGGACTAAATCATTACTTTTGCCAAATGGATTTTGAAAACGAAAAATATGTTTTTCTAGAGGAGTTGCCTAGTTTTGAAAATAGAATATAGATAATAGAGAAGAGATAATAGAGAAGAGATAATAGAGAAGAGATAATAGAGAATGGACAAAAAAATTGCAGTAGTAATATTAAATTGGAATGGTGCAAAACTGTTAGAGCAGTTTTTACCGTCAGTTGTTGCCTATTCTAATGAAGCAACAATTTATGTTGTAGATAATGCTTCTACAGATGACTCAATTGCAGTTATAAAACAGCAATTCCCATCTATTATTATAATTCAGAATACTGCTAATTACGGTTTTGCAGATGGTTATAATAGTGCCCTTGAAACTGTTGAAGAACCCTATTACGCTTTAGTAAATTCGGATATTGAAGTTACTAAAAATTGGCTTGCTCCTATTCTTACTATCTTTGATAACGAACCTACTATTGGAATCATCCAGCCAAAAATTCTAGATTATAAAAACAAAGAATACTTTGAATATGCTGGAGCTGCAGGTGGTTTTATTGACAAATACGGCTATCCGTTTTGTAGAGGGCGCATCTTTGAAACCTTAGAAAAAGATACCCACCAGTACGACGATGAAAAAGAAATTTTTTGGGCAAGTGGTGCTTGTTTCTTTATTCGAAAAGAAGTTTACCGAAAATTAAAAGGTTTTGATTCCGATTTTTTTGCACACCAAGAAGAAATAGATTTGTGTTGGCGTGCTTTTAACCTTGGATATTCTGCAAAATATACAGGTAAATCGATGGTATATCACGTTGGTGGAGCAACACTAAACCAAGCAAATCCTAAGAAAACCTTTTTAAATTTCAGAAATTCGTTACTTATGTTAATTAAGAATTTACCAGAAAAAAAACTAGTTCCTATACTTTTTATCCGATTAGTTTTAGATGGAATAGCAGGAATACAGTTTATTTTGCAAGGTAAATTCTCCCATTGTTTTGCAATACTTAAAGCACACTTTTATTTTTACCATTTGATTATCAATAATTTAAACAAAAGAGGTACTACTCAAAAGGAAGATTATTATCAAACTAAAAGTATCGTTTATGATTATTTCTTAAAACGACAAAGCCTTTTTAAAGAGAAACTTAACAATACTTTATAGTATTAAACCGTTATTATTTGTAAGAAATTGTACTTTTGCAATTATAAAATAAACCCCATTATGAAAAAAGTAATTTTTATGTTTACCCTTGCGGCACTTTGCTTAACTTCTTGTGGTGCAAAAAAGAAAATCGCCGAATTAGAAAAACAAAATAAAGAGTGCCAAGATTTATTGAACTCTACTACCGTAAAATTAAATTTGTGTTTGACTGAAAAAGAGTCGTTGAACCAACAAAATGATTATTTGAAGAAAAATAATTCCGATTTAATTAGCAATGTAGGAAATATGACTACCCTTACCAAACAAGGTGCGCAAAATATTGAAAAAGCATTAGAAACAATTAAAGAAAAAGATTTAAAAATCACTAGAATGCAAGATGCTTTAACCAAAAAAGATAGCGTTACGCTTGCTTTGGTTACTAGTTTAAAAAGTTCTGTTGGAATATCCGATCCCGATATTAATGTAAATGTAGAGAAAGGAGTAGTCTTTATTTCTATTGCTGATAAACTACTTTTTAAAAGTGGAAGCTATACTGTAAGCGACAGAGCTAAAGAAGTTTTGGCGAAAGTGGCAAAAGTAATTAACGATAAACCTACTTTTGAGTGTATGGTAGAAGGTCATACCGATAATGTGCCGTTTACAGGAAATGCTATATTAATTGACAATTGGGATTTAAGTGTAAAACGTTCTACAGCTATAGTTAGAGTTTTAACCAAAGATTTAGGCGTTAAACCTTCCCAATTAATTGCCGCAGGTCGTGGCGAATTTATTCCTTTAGTAGAAAATAATACTACCGAAAACCGTGCTGCAAACCGAAGAACTAGAATTGTTATTCTTCCTAAAATTGACGAATTCTACGAAATGATTGAAAAAGAAATGAAAAAACAATAAGAATAATAAGGTACGAGGTAAGAAATACGAAGTACGAGATATATACCATAAAAGACCTTGAAAAATCAAGGTTTTTTTTAGTTTATACCATTTTACAAAAACTATTTTATAAACTATATCAAACCGTCTTTGTCAAATATCGTTCTTCAAAAATTCGTTGGTGGTGGTTTTGATGCCCAATAATTACAAACCCTAAAGCCCTAACCGAAATTGAATTATTAGATGCAATTCCGATTCTTAAAAGTTGTTCTTCCTTAAATGATTTAAATAAATACAAATTGGCATGACGCACAGCAGATAGCTCTGTTAGTAATTCCATTATGCTTCTTTGATTGCCATTGGCGGCATCTACATAACTATTTTCTTCAAAACCTGGCAATTCGGTTACATCCTTTCTTGCAAAACGCAAAGCGCGATACGCAAAAACTCTTTCTGCGTCAATAATGTGTTGAATAATATCTTTAATAGTCCATTTGCCTTTGGCATAGCGATAATCAAATTTATCCATTGGAATATCTTGTACAAATTTTATAAATCGATGCAACGAAATTTCTAGTTCTTCTACTAAACTATATTCGTCAGCTATTTGAGAAATATAATTTTGGTAAAATGTTGAGTATTCATTAGGTTCTAATTGGGAGATTCTCATATATTTTTTCTAAAAGAAATTTATTTTAAGCCGAATTTCTACTGGCATTAGTATTGCCAAATAGGGATCGAGTAACTAATTTTTCATAAACTGCTAGCAATTCGTCCGTACCGCTAGTCTTCTTAATTTCATTGATTTTCATTAAGGCATATTGCTGAATTACCAATAATGGCAATACTATATCTTCTCGCATTTTTACAGATGCCTTCCCATCAGGATAATTTTCCATAAGTTCTTTATGCCCTGCTATTTTTAATAAAAGTCGTTTGGTTTCTTGAAATTCATCAAAAATAATTTGCCAAAATGCACCAAACTCTTTATCTTCTTTCATGTATTGTGTTAGCGGAAAAAAGGATTTTGCCAACGACATCATACTATTTTCAAGTAAAGTTCTAAAAAATAAAGACGAATCATAAAGTGTTTGCACTTTATCCCATTGCTGGTTGTCTTCAAAATATTTTAAAGCCGAACCAACTCCAAAAAATCCAGGAACATTTTGTTTCATTTGACTCCAAGAACCCACAAATGGAATGGCGCGCAAATCTGCAAAATTAAGACTATCGGATGTATTTCTTTTAGAAGGACGGCTTCCGATATTGGTTTTAGAGTAATAATTTAAAGTACTCATTTGTTCCAAATACGGAATGAATTTAGGATGGTTTTTAAAACTCAAATATTTTTGGTATCCAATATCGCATAATTGATCAATTATAGCAATATCGGACGAAGATAAATTATTGTCTTGTTTGTTGAAAATTTCATTGGAAACACCTGCACTCAATAGATTTTCAAGATTATATCGGCACGAATCTAAAGTTCCGAAATTAGAACTAATCGTTTGACCTTGAACCGTTAATTGAATTTCTTTGTTCTCAATTGTTGTTCCTAAAGAAGCATAAAACTTATGGGTTTTTCCGCCTCCACGAGCTGGCGGACCTCCACGCCCATCAAAGAAAATAACTTTTATGCCGTATTTTCTAGAAACGGCCGTAATGGTTTGTTTGGCTTTGTAAATTCCCCAGTTAGCCATTAAATAGCCTCCATCTTTGGTTCCGTCAGAAAAACCAAGCATAATAGTTTGTTTATTTCCTCTATTTTTCAAATGATTGGCATACTGTTTATTGGTATACAATTGCTCCATGATAGCATCTGCTTTATATAAATCGTCTATAGATTCAAACAATGGCACAATGTCCACCGAAGGATTTAGCCAATTACACAAACTAAACAATGCGAAAGTTTCCAAAACATTCAAAGCACTTTCGTTGTTGGAAATAATGTATCGGTTTGCACCTAATTCGCCATTATTCTCTTGGATTTTTTTAATTGCTACTATAGAATCTATAGTTTGTTTGGTCATTTCATCTTCAAATAAATCTGAAGAAATAGTTCCAGATAATTTAGAAATAGCCTCCATCCTATCGTTTTCAGATAAATTAAAATATCCAGTAAATTCCGAATTTTGTTTTTCTAAATAGTGAAAAATAGTTTGAATGACCTTGTTATGAATCTTACTATTTTGGCGAATATCTAAGGAAGCAAAATGAAATCCGAAAACGGTAACTTTATTTATAAGTTCATTTATTTCATCCAAATACAAGGATTGGTGTTTTTCTATACAAATAGATTTTACTAAATTTAGTTTATCTTTTAATTCCGATAAAGTAATATAAATACTTCCATCCGAATAAAATACCGAACGATATAACTTATTTTCTAATTCGGCAATTATAGCATCTATTCCCGAAAAAGTAAGTTTCCGTTTTAGTTTTCTAATATCGGAATAATAGGATTTCAAAATAGCAGTTCGCAATCTATCGGCAACTTTTAAAGTAATTTCGGTGGTAACAAATGGATTTCCATCCCTATCACCACCGGGCCAAAAACCAAGATTGATAATCGAATTAGTTATCGGTTTATCCTTATAAATATTTTTTTGGATGTATTGCAACATTTCGCCTGAGGTTTTATAAAAAACATTTTCAAGATACCAAATCAAACTAACAGCCTCATCAAAAGGAGTTGGTTTATCTTTTTTGATAAAAGGAGTTTTACCCAATTGAGCTAGTAATTCTTTGATTTTAGTCAAATCGTTATCCCGAACGGCATCGGTTAAATCAGTTATTATTCCCAATACCGAACCAGGATAAAACTGTGTTGGATGCGCTGTTAATACGGTACGAATAGTAAAGTTATCCAAAAAAGAAACTAGTTCTTCTTGCAATTCTTTAGTGTCAGCACGTTCTTTAATATCTCGAAGAGAGGCCTTGCCTTCCATATTATTAACTACCGGAAAAGCAGCATCTTCTATAGCATCAAAAAGTACTATTTGACGTTCTACATATTGAATAAATCGAAATAGTAAACTAATCTTTTCTTCTTCTGTAACTGAATCTAAATACTTTTTTGAAAAGGAATTTACAATTTCTACAGGAGTTAAATTATTTTTAAACCCTGTTGAACAAACCTCACTAAACAAAGGCAATAATACACCTGTATTATCAATAGCATCAAAAGGCAAAGTAATAAATACACTATTATAAATGTGGTATTTAGACAACACATTTTGATTAAATCGTTCAATTTTCGGAAGAGTATACATAGCAATTAATTTTAAAAAAAAAATATTTCACAGAATAAAACGAAAAAAAACCTCAAGCAATTACTTGAGGTTTTCTATTGAATTATTTTTCCAAGATTTAGAAAAATTAAATATCTTTAAAAATAGTGTGCATCAATCGTTTTTTGTCGTTGATACTTTCCTCAAGTGAAATCATAGTTTCAGTTCGGTAAACTCCTTCAATATCGTCAATCATAAAGATTACATCTTTAGCATGTTTAGTGTCTTTAGCACGGATTTTACAGAAAATATTAAATTTACCGGTAGTTACATGAGCAACAGTTACAAAAGGAATTTCACTAACTCTTTCTAAAACAAATTTTGTTTGAGAGGTATTATTTAAGAAAACACCTACATAAGCAATGAAAGAATATCCTAATTTTTCATAATCTAGAGTTAATGAAGAACCCATTATTATTCCGGCATCTTCCATTTTCTTAACTCTTACGTGAACGGTTCCAGCAGAAATTAATAATTTTTTTGCAATATCGGTAAACGGTATTCTTGTATTATCAATTAACATGTCAAGAATTTGATGATCTACTTCGTCTAATCGGAACTTACTCATAACTATAAATTTATATTTTTGTTTATAACATTTACAATACAAGTTAATGAATTTTGTTTAAATAAAAAAGATGAATTTTGTTAAATCTTAACGCCATTTACAAATTTTACTCCTTTTCCTAATGAAAAGTTTGCTTTTTTATTGATTTTCGGAATATTATCTAGAGAATCTTTATAAGTCATTTTGTGCGCATTGTACTGATAATGACCAAATTTCCCTTTCAAATCCCCAATTTCCGCAACATAAGCGTTAAATTGGATTTCCCCATCAACAAGTTCTTCCTTGTATTGTGCAGCAAAATTCGTAATTATTTCTTTACCATCATAATTTATTTTAACATTTTTATAAAGAAAATCATAAAAAACGATATTATTTTTAGTAATTTCAAAATAATTTGCATTTTTATCACCAACTATATCGTTTTCGTAAATATGTTGCAATCCAGAAATCAATGCAATAAAAATCATCTTTCGGGTATATTCTCTATAATAATCATTTGGATAATGCCCTGCTTCAAACAAAATTGTAGGCACTTCTAGTAAGGTAAATTGATCGCCAATACAATTGGCATTAAATCCGTCATCAAAACGACCAACTTGGTTTGGAATATGCTTTTGTAATTCTGTATTCATAGCAACTATGATTTCCATTGCTTTAGATCGCACTGTATTAACATCCCGATTTTCATTAAACGAAGGAGCTAAAAATGAAACCGTTGCAACATTACCGGTCGTTCCTGCTCCAAAAATGCTGCGTTGGTCGTGCAAATTAAAACAAAAATGTGGTTGAAACTCGTTAAAAGTATGTCGTAATAATTGACTTTCGGGTTGTGATAAACTGATAGAATCTCGATTTAAATCTACTTTATTGGCATTTTCACGTGTATACAATTCGGCTCCATCAGGATTTACCATCGGAAGAAAACAAAACGTAAATTTTTTAAGTAACCTCTGCCCTAATTCGTTGGAAGAATGAATAAGGTTAAAAAAATCAAATACAGCTTTGGTTGTAGTACTTTCGTTTCCGTGCATTTGCGACCACATGAAAACCTTTGTAGAACCAGTACCTATGGTATATTTATAGATAGGTTTTCCTAAAACTGATTTTCCAATAATTTCTTCAGAAAGCTTGGCCATTAAAGGTTCAATATCTTTTAAAGTTATATACCTACCAAAAAGGGAATTTTCTTTAAACTGGTGGTGTAAATCTATGTAATCCATGCTTTTAATTTAAATTGTATAACTACGTTCTGGAATTTTGCCTGTCACGCCTTCATAAAAAGGAAGGATTAATTTTATGTCTTCTTCATAATTTCCAGAAGGAGTAAATGGTGTTCCTACTTTAACCTCTTTTTTACCAAAATCAAAAGCGACTGAAACTATAGGGACATTGGCTTTAAGAGCTATATAATAAAAGCCCGTTCGCAATTCGGTTACTTTTTTTCGAGTTCCTTCTGGCGATAATGCCAAACGGAAAGAATCGTGTTTTGCAAAAACCTCAGCAGAAGCATCTACATTATTTTTACCTCCACTGCGGTCTAATGGCGCACCACCAACTGCTCGAAAATAATATCCGAAAGGAAAAGCAAAGAGTTCTTTTTTACCTACAAAATTAATTTCTACTTTCATTATTCCTCTAACTAATAGAGCAATAAAAAAATCTAAATTGCTAGTATGCGGAATTACAATGACTACACATTTTTTTAAATTGGGAGCAATAGTTCCGGTTAATTTCCATCCTAATATTTTATAATAAATAAAAGAATAAAGTTGCTTCTTCATTTGAAATATTTTGTGTAAATTTAATATTATTCTGTTATTTTTGAGAAAATTATAAAAATGATTGCCAAATTTTTTAGTTATTTCCTTCCAATAAATGTAATCAAGCAAAAATCTGCCATAAGTAGCTCGCTTGAAGTTACTTGGAATAATGGCGAGTTGGTTTTAGATTCTAAGAATACCAATTATTCTTACGGAAGTTTACAACGAATTTTAAAAAAAGGTTTGAAATATATTGGATACAATCGCATTCGAGAGTTTGAAAACATATTAGTTCTTGGTGTTGCTGGTGGAAGTGTAATTAAAACATTAGTAGAAGAAATCAAATTTAAAGGAAAAATAACAGGAGTTGAAATTGATTCTGAAATAGTTAAAATTGCAAATACTTATTTTAAGTTGAATGAAATTACGAATTTAGAAATCATCGTTGAAGATGCTTTTGAATTTGTTTTAAAAACTAAAGAAAATTTTGATTTAATTATTATTGATATTTTTCAAGACACCACAATGCCTAATTTTTTATTTGAAGATTTTTTCATCAATCGGGTAAACTATTTATTAAAAGTTAATGGATTTATTTTATTTAATACTATGGTAATTAATGAGCAAAATAGAATTCGTAATTTAGAGTATAAGAAGAAATTTGGAGGAAATTATTCTTTAAGAATGTATCCTAAAGTTGAAGTTCACAACGAATTGTTTACTATTAAAAAACTTGCGTGATGAAACATAAAGGATTTTTAAAAAAATTATTATTAGGTAAAGTTTCGGAGATTTCCAATTCTAAATACAATCCAATTGAAAAAAGAATTTGGAATGTAAAATCTATTTGGGATAACGACCACCAAGACGATAATGGAATAGAAAAAATTGTGCGGTTACTACTTTCTATATCCCAATTATTATTTCCTGGAATTTATATTAAATATCTTGCTAATAAAAAAAGTCATGAATACCAAGATTTGGCAATGGACTTTTATATTTTGGCTAAATTCATCTTTCCTATACTAATTTTAAAATACCATTGGCAACAGTATACCGTATTAATTTGGATAATGACCTATGTTTTGTTGGAAACCGTTTTATATATTCCCACTTTGATTTTCGCTTCAGACTTATTTACAAGACCACGGTCCTACAAACGATCTATGTTGCTATTGTTTTTTAATTATATGGAAATTGTAATTTCATTTGCAGTTTTATATACCCTTGGAGATAACATGAATAAACCTTTCCTACATTGGTTTGATTCGATATATTTCAGTATAGTTAGTTCCAATTCTATTGGCTTTGGCGATTATTATCCAATTACTACTTACGGAAAAGTATTGGTATGTATTCAAGCAATGTTCTTCTTATCGTTTGTAGTATTGTTTCTGAATTTCTTTTCTACCAAAGTAAAAAGTAAAGGGTATTTTGATAATGATGAAGTAGAATAAAATACTATTTCAATAATAAACGAGCCTTCTCTAAATCTTCTAAAGTGTCTATTCCAATTCCAACATGGGTGGTTTCTACCATTTTTATTCGTTTGCCAAATTCTAAATAACGGAGTTGCTCTAATTTTTCGGAAGCTTCTAAGGATTTCATTGGTAAAGAATAGAAGTCTAATAGTGCTTGTTTGCGAAAAGCATAAATTCCTATATGTTGAAAATATCTAATGCCTACATTTTTCTCTCTAGCATACGGAATCACCGAACGAGAAAAATACAAAGCAAAGTTATTTTGATCTACCACCACTTTCACATTATTAGGGTTTTGAATATCTTCCTCATTAGTAATTTCTCGCATTAACGAAGCCAAATCTACTTTATTATCTTTGTCATTTCTGAATACTTCAATTACATTTTCAAGAGGTTCTTTATCTATAAAAGGCTCATCTCCTTGAACGTTCACTACTATGTCAACCTCAATATTAGCTATAGCTTCGGCAATTCTATCACTACCCGATTCATGTTCTTTTACAGACATGATTGCTTTTCCACCATGAGAGACAATTTCGTTATAAATCAAATCCGAATCGGTTACTACAAATACATCATCAAACAAATGAGTATCTATTGCAGCCTTATAAGTTCTAAGAATTACTGTCTTACCTCCTAAATCTTGCATTAATTTTGCAGGAAAACGGGTGGAGGCATAACGGGCAGGAATTACAGCAATTACTTTCATATTTTTTTAACACTAAGAAGCAAATATATCAATATAATACGATTTTCTAGCTTTCTATTATTGAAAATTTCACTATTAAATACTACTAGCTAGCCTTCCTATATTAAATTTAATTTACTTTTAAGGACTATTTTTTGTTAACAGACATTCTTATAATTATATTTGGATACATTTTAATCTAGTAAGTATTTAATAATTTCTAATCATGCTATCTTTTAATAAGTACCTTTTTTTAATTAGTATTCTTGTATGCATAAGTTGTAAAACTTCCGAATCAGCTGCATATAAAAGTAAACAAGCATTAAAAAACAATTATTTAAGCGGAAATTCTATTGCTATTTATGAAGGAATAAGTGATAGTACTTTTGTTAAACTAAAAAATTTTAGCAACGACTTTATTTTTGATATGAAATATGCCACAGAAGATAACTTTTTAAAACAAAAAGTATATGCCTGTGAGGAATGTTATTTACGACTTAAAACGGTTAAGTTTTTAATAGCTGCAAATTCTGAATTTAAAAAAAAAGGATATCGAATCAAATTATTCGATTGCTACCGTCCTCTAGATATTCAAAAAAAAATGTGGGAACTAATTCCTAATGCAGATTATGTTGCCGATCCTAAAAAAGGATCAGTACATAATAGAGGTGGCGCAGTAGACATTACTCTTGTAGATGCAAAAGGAAAAGAACTTGACATGGGAACACCATTTGATTTTTTTGGTCCAGAAGCAAGTCATAATTACCAAGGTTTTTCTAATAAAATCTCTAAAAATAGGATTTACTTAAAAGAAGTAATGCTGCAGAATAATTTTAAATCTTTTGATTCTGAATGGTGGCATTACAACCTATCAGAAAGCACTAAGGATAAGTTGGCTAATTTTCAATGGAAATGCAATTAACAGATTTGTAGGAAGATGAAAAGTTAACTAAATCTAAAAAAACTCAAACTTCTAAACTGTTAAACATCAAACTCCATAATAAAATTTGTAAGTTTGCATAGTTTTAAAACCAAATATGTCAACAAGTATTATTGATAAAACCTACAAAAAATTAGCTATTCAAGTATCTTTGGATGGATTGTCATTTTGTGTTTTGGATACTTTGAATAATAGTCTATTGTTATTACAACAACTATCGTTTTCTAATTTGCAACGCAGTACCAAGATGGAAGATTTACTGGAAACAGTATATCTTGCAAATCCAGAATTAAAACATAACTACGATGAAATTCTAGTGATTCATAGTAACAATCTTTCCACGTTTGTCCCTACAGCTTTATTTGACGAAGAGTTTCTTGGAAGTTACTTGCAATACAACACCAAAGTTTTTGAAACTGATTTTTTTACTTTTGATGCCTTAGACAAATATGAAATGAACCATGTTTATATTCCCTATGTAAACATGAATAATTTTTTTATTGACCAATACGGTGCATTTGATTATAAACATTCTAATACTGTTTTAGTTTCTAAATTATTAGATTTATCTAAAAATAAAGAAGAGCGGAAAATGTTTGTCCACGTAAGTGATAGTCATTTTGAGATTGTGGTGGTTCAAAATCAGAAGTTGCATTTGTTTAATTCCTTTGAATATAAAACACCCGAAGATTTTATTTACTATATTCTTTTTACTGCTGAACAATTGCAGTTGAATCCTGAGAATTTTAAGTTAGAATTTCTTGGTTCTATTATAGAAAGTGATGCTTTTTATCAAATAGCATACAAATACATTCGAAACATTTCATTATTAGATGTATCGGATATTAAAAATACGTTTACCGAACAAGAAAACCGGGAACACTTTATACTACTTCACTCGTGAGAATTATTTCCGGAAAATACAAAGGCAGAAGAATTACCGCTCCTAAAAACCTTCCCGTTCGTCCAACAACCGATATGAGCAAGGAAGCCTTATTTAATGTACTGAACAACCATTACCATTTTGCGGAATTGAAAGTCTTGGATTTATTTTCTGGAACTGGGAATATCAGTTACGAATTTGGTTCTCGTGGATGCGAAAACATCACAAGTATTGATGGCGATGTAGGTTGCATAAATTTCATCAAGAAAACTGCCAAAGAATTCGACTTGAATATTACGGCAATAAAAAATGATGTATTTAAATTTCTAGAAAAACACAAAGCAACTTACGATATTATTTTTGCTGATCCACCTTATGGAATCGAACAAAAACAATTTGAAAAACTTATAGAATTGGTATTTGAAAAAGACCTTTTAGATCCTGACGGGATGTTAGTTGTTGAACATTCTAAGCATACCAAACTAAATCATATGATGCACTTTTCTTTCGAAAAAAATTATGGAGGTTCGGTATTTACTTTTTATGAATTCAAGAAAATTTGCATCTCTTAAATAGGTAAAAGTAAAAGGACTTAATTGCTATTTCCTGTAAGAGCAAGTAAATTGAAATATTTATGGCTTGACCAGTAATGAAATCAAAACTTTCTATAAAAAAAAATTCGTTGTGGGTTATAAATCTGAATTCTATAGCTTTAACAACATTACTCATTAAGAAAATATTCTATTTAATAAAAAAAATGCAGACCTATAAGCCGGATTCTGTCAACAATAAATTGATGCCTTATCATTTATCTAATCTTGCAATTACTCACAAGCTCCATCTTTCTACCCTTCGACAACGGACGAGTAATCCTTAAATGCCGATATACTTGAAATTTCACCGCATAGAGTTTACCTGGTTTCACTACAGCTTAACCTGTACCTGCTTTCTGTTGCACTTGTCCTAATCCCGATAAATTGGAACCGACGGGTGTTACCCGCTATGCTACTCTTTGGTGTCCGGACTTTCCTCTCTTCATTTCTGAACAGCGATAAGGCGGTCTGCATTGCAAAGGTAAATTAATAGATATTAAAAAAAGGTAAATGCTATTTATTTTAATACTAAAGAATAGAAAAAAACTATGTTTTCTGTTTTTTCTTCTTAGCAGCAGGAAACAATACGTTGTTTAATATTAATCTAAAACCTGGGGAATTTGGATGTAAGTCTAGAACAGTTGGTGCATCACCAACGTGGTGTTGGTAATCTTCAGGATCGTGACCGCCATAAAAGGTGAAAAAGCCTTTGCCTTTTTGGCCATGAATGTATCGTGCTTCTCCATTTAATTCATTTTGACCCAAAATTAATACATTCGATTTAATTAATTCTCCATCAAAAGCGGTAGTTTGTCCCATAAAACCTTTCACTAAAGAAGTATGATTTTGACATAACATACTCGGAATAACATCCCATTTTGCAGAGAAATCCATTAAAGAAAAATAATCCTTTTCCATAGGCATTTTTCTTTTTTCGGTCATATCAATATCCGAAAATTCATAATGATCTGGCTTTCTATCTAAAATAAAGTTTTTGAAAGCAAATGTTTTAGTGTAATCAATTTGCGATTGGTAATTTGGATCACTATCATCGCCATCAAACATCGGTTCGCAAATATCTACGCCTTCTGCCGAAAGTGCTATATCAAAACTATCAGTTGCGGAACACATAGCAAACATAAAACCACCACCAATTACAAAATCACGGATTTTTTTGGCTACAGCCAATTTTTCTTCCGATACTTTAGAATATCCAAGTTTGGTTGCCAAGGCTTCTGCATCTTTCTTTTGATCAATATACCAAGGTGCATTTCTATACATACCATAAAATTTTCCGTATTGACCAGAAAAATCTTCGTGGTGCAAATGCAACCAATCGTATAAAATCAATTGATCGGAAAGTACCTCTTCATCATAAATTGGAGTAAATGGAATTTCGGCATAAGTTAATACCATAGTAACGGCATCGTCCCAAGGCTGTTTACCTTTAGGTGTATAGACTGCAATTTTGGGTGCTTTTTCTAAAACAACCGTTTCCATATTTTGGGAAGGTGATGAAATTTCATCCAGTATTTGATTGGCTTCACCATCAGAAAGCACTTCAAAACTTACCCCACGAATTTGACATTCTTTTCGTATTTCGGTAGCATCGGGTAATAAAAAGGAACCACCGCGGTAGTTTAACAACCAACTAGCTTTGTATTTTTTATCCAAACACCAATAGGTAATTCCGTAGGCTTTAAGATGATTTTTTTGGGTAGTTTCGTCCATAGGAAGCAAAATAAAATTTGCCTTAATAGAAAAGGATACTAATAATATAAATAGTGTAATTGACTTTTTAAATTGCATGGAGTGGAATTATTTTTCTAAAAATATTAAATTTAGTTCTTTTATATTTTTAAAATCTGCATCGGAAGTTAAAAATGGTAATTTGTAAATTATTGCAGTAGCAGCAATAATTGCATCAGGGAGTTTTAACTTATACTTTTGTTTTAAAAGTAT
>CANGCT010000054.1 GCA_947452415.1 Flavobacteriaceae bacterium | reverse complement strand
AGAAAAAACCATAGCTGATGCTATTTTGGATAGATTGATACATCAATCGCATCGTCTTGAATTAAAAGGGGAATCAATGAGAAAAAAAAGAGGTACTAATAAAGTTTAATATTTTTAGGTATATTTGAATAATTAACAGATGAAAAAAAGTAGTTTTTTATGAAAAATTGGGGTGGACATTTTACTCCGGAATCAGGTGGTCATTTTGAATTGGAATCAGGTGGTCACTTTAAATTGGAATTGGGTGGTCAATATCACCGGAATATGCAATCAGCACATAGAAAGAAGGCTTAGCCAACGAGAATTTTAATTATTATTTCACTGTCTTTTAGGTTCCCTATTAAACACTAGTATAGCAAAACCCTTAATCTTACTTATATTTTAAATATACAAAAAAACCACTCAAGGAGTGGTTTTATATTTTTTTAAAATCTTAGTTATAAAAAGTAAACCGGTTATAGCACCGATACTATTTGCAATAACATCCATAACATCTGGAGATCTTGTTTTAGTAAAAATTCCTTGGCAAATCTCCATTAATATTCCGTAACCAATTGCCGAAAGCAAAACAATCCATTGGATTTTCTTAGTAATTTTAGTACGTTTAGCATACAAAAACCAAACCACCACAAAAACAAAATAAAAAGTAAAATGTACGTATTTATCTTTATTAGGAATTGGGATAGAACTCCCAATATCTCCAATAGTTATCAAACTTAATATAGTAACTATACTAGTCCAAAGAATTGCTAAAACAAAATATGTTTTTTTTTTATGCACCTATCAGTTTTGCATAAGCTTCACTATCCAACAATTCGCCCCATTGGGAAGCATCTGAAACTTTTACTTTCACCATCCATCCTTTTCCGTAAGGATCCGAGTTTACTGTTTCTGGATTGCGTTCTAAATCTTCATTAAATTCAATGATTTCACCAGATAAGGGCAAAAACAAATCCGAAACTGTTTTCACTGCTTCTACAGTTCCAAAAACCTCATCTTTATCTAAATTTTGGTCTAAAGTTTCTACTTCTACATAAACAATATCTCCTAGTTCGCTTTGTGCAAAATCTGTAATTCCGATAGTTGCAATATTGCCATCCATAGAAATCCATTCATGGTCTTTAGTGTATTTTAAATTAGTTGGGATATTCATTATATTAGTATTTTAAATTTAGCTCAAATGTATCGTTTATTATTAAATCCTGAAAAGGTTATTCAATGAATTTTCATTAATTTCCAAAGTTGTATCGCAAGGTAAATCCGCCACGAATATTAGTCAATGGGAAGGATGTGGATATTACCGCTTTAGAAAACGAATGATCATAATATAATATTGCTGTTAAGTTTTTACTAAACGAATAATCGGCCGTTAACTTGAAAGTCCAAATGTTTTGTCCGCCACCCAGCTGGTTATTATTATAATCTAAATAACGAACAATGGTTTTGTTATTTCTGTACGAAAAATCTATTTTCAAATTAATATCGCTTTTAATTACTCCAGAAGGGCTGTCTGCTAATTTAGAAGAAAATATTACATCTTTAAATCGATATCCAGTTCCAATAACGTATTCAATTCCTTTTACTTCAGTTAACAAATTATTGTCAAAACTTAAAGAAAGTGCTCTGTCTTTTTTCATTTCAGCAAGAATTTTAAAGGAACTTTTTGTTTCAAAATCAACTCTAATTAACGGATTAAATTGTTCTACTAAATTTACATTTCCTATAATGGTTTGACTATAGAAATTTCCGTTAAGCGGATTAAGTTCGTTAGAATGTTGATTATAATCTAAATTAGAACGGAAAGAGTTAACAGTATAAGATGCTTTATAGGCATGTTGTATGGAAAAACGTTTGAATTTTTCTTTAAAGAAATTGTAACGCATTAGTCCGTTATACTTAATATTCCAATTAGGAATAGGGATATTTTTAAAAGCATTTAACGAAATTTTATTAGCTCTATCTTCTGGGCTTTGTGCCAAACTTAATCCAACTACTTTCAATGCAGGTATGTCAAAACCAGTATAGGCGGCTAAAAAAGCAGGCAACAAGACCTCTGGACTATTTTTTCCAAATCCAGTTGGGTAACCATCGGCATTGACTGGAAAATTAGGAGTTCCATAATAATCTGTTGCTAAACGATTAGCAATCGTGATACGGTTATTTCTAAACTCTTCAAACGGCAAGGAGAAAAATTCATCACTTTGTTTGAAAGAAGATTTTAACATCACGGTAGATATTGCAAAGTTTCCAGTATTATACGGTGATCTAGAATTATAGAAGCCATCTGTATTTACATCGTATTGTTCAGAATAATTATTGGCATAGGATCTATTAGCGGTAAAGTCAATTTTAAAATCTGGAAACAAATCCATATTAGCTGTAAAATCTATAGCTCTTGTTAAAACGTGGGTATAACTTTGATTAAAATTTGGATAATTGGTTAACCAACCATTTTTAGCAGCCTCAAAACGAACGTCATCTTGACCTCCAAAAGCAAATCCTAAGGATGGTTTTGCCGAACCAAAGAACCCTACTCCTGGCAAAAATCCTGGAAGAGCAGTCCCCTGATTTTCGGTGTAATTAACTTGAATATTTTTGACACTAGTTAAAACTCCAATTAATCCATCTAAAAACACATTAGAATCTTTAGCGGGAGAAGTTTTTACATTGGTTACTTTTTCTCCAGGTTTTGGAGGTCCAATAGGTGCTGTTTTTCCTGGTTTATTTTGTTTAGATAAACCTATATATTTATAAAATGCATCCATACTAAGGGTTGTATTCAACTTATGAGAACCCGAATTTTGAATCGTATTTCCTAAATTATAGGTTACCCCTGAATCGGTATCTAATACAGTAGACATTGCCAATGAAGAACGCTGCCAACTATAAGTTCCTGCATAAGTATAGGTAGATTTAACAAAACTTAAAAACGGAATTTTATTTACAGGCAATTCATAATTAACAGTTAGTTGCTGGTTATGTAAATTTGGAAGACCTGTATTCCAATAATCGGTCCAAATGGTATACGAATTATCTGGTTCGTTATTCTCATTCATATAATTTCTAACAATATTGTTAGAAGTTGCATTGAAGTTAATTTTTAAAGCTTTAGTAAGATTATAATTAAAGCCGTATTGGTAATTGAATAAGAAATTTCTTTGGTACAAAGCATCTAAGCCAATACCTTCAACATCTACCAATCTAAATTGTTGGCGATTGAACTGTCTAGTAATATTAGTACTAAATGACACATTCGTAGGTTTGTAATTAAAATTAAAATCACTCAGTAATTTCCAATAACTACTCTTTTTAAACACTTTTACAGATTTAAAAGGCTCTATTGGTTTAGGTTGAAAAGCAAAGGTATAATCGGCAGTTGTGCTAACTCTTTGGTCGGTATAATTTTCTAATTCATAACTATGTCGATCCACTTGATTATAAGAATAGGATAGCGTTACGTTTTCTGGATCATAAAAATGTGGTACGGCCTTTTCTCCTCTTGCTTTTTTTACACCAATAAAGTTAATACTTTTTCTTTTGGTATAATCCATTGCTCTGTTTTTTAAATTTCTTTTTTCAGCAGCATCTGGAGTTTCATTAATCAATTGTTTTAATTCAATATCTTGATTAAAAGGATCGTATTTTGGAGTGATGAATTCTTCTCCAATTCCATAATTAAATGGCAAATTAACGCCCCATTTTTTTGGCAGTAATTTACCCAAACTCATGTTGGTTACAATATTATATTGCAATACATCTTCTTTACTTCGTTCATTTGGCCCTTGTTCTATTGTACCGAAACCTATGGTACTCATTTTTCCTGTTGCCGAAACATTGGCAAAATCGGCCATGTTAGCATCCATACTTGCAACTGCAGCAATACCTCCTTTATTGTCCATTCCAGACAATCGAAGTTCATTATACCAGACCTCCCCTTTAAGACGTCTTGGATTTAAAGGATGCTGAGGGGTATTTAATTTGTTAGTTTGGTTTTTTACTCCTAACATTAAGGTTCGCACCATTCCGAAATTAGGATTTCCACGAATACCCAAACGCAAATTTGGATCACCATCCCCATCTGGAATATTAGTGTCATCATCTGGATAATAAATTTGCCCCGGAGTATACACGTGACTCATTGCTAGAATTTTCATTCTTGTAATAAGTTGCAAAGAAATTTCCATATTATTTGCTTCTGGCCAAACTCCAATTTGAGAGTTATCGCCAAATTGAGTTTTCTTTAAGGGTTTTTCAACTTGGTAAAAGTTATCTGTAAAGTCGTTTCCAAAACGAATGAAACCCATCAACTCATCATCTTCGATAGAATTTGAATCAAATGCAATTGCTTCTGCATGAACAAACATATTCAGTTTTTTATACTGACGCATATCCACACTCACATTTTTAAATACAGCACGAGAATCGCCAGGTTCTAAGCCGTAATCTGCAGTACTTCCTATTTTTATAGATAAGGATTGTTCGTTTTGAGGAATTAAAGTATTGTTGTTATACAATTGTTCTAACTGCACCCCTGGAGGTACTACATAATTAATAGGTGTTCTTGCGCCGTTTTCTTGAACATTTACTGCAGCAGAGTCATAATCCGTATTATCATCTGTTGTGTCGGTATCTGAAGGATCAAGAGTATAATCGTATTTTCTCCAATCGCCACGAACTAAGTCTAACGAACCAAAACGAATGGTCATTTGACTAGTAAATTTGGTCATGAACATTCTCATAAATCGTATAGAGCGAAAATCAGAAATACTACCAACAGTATTGGTTGGTTGGTTAATTGGAATTTTAAATTGAATCCAACGTGCAGTGGTAGTTTCTCCATTTGGAAGCGATACTGTAGTTGGCAAAATGTTCGTGATATAATTGGTTCCAACTTGAGATAAATCGGTTGGACTCACTTTAATACTGTATTCATAATACGCATTAATAGTATTCATAGTGTTGTCGCGGTTAATATCTTCTACATCTGGTACTGTAGTAGAACCTCTATTGGTATCGGTAACGTTTATAGGAGAATTACCTTCGGTACCATTATAATATTTGTACCGATCAAAAATGGTTCCCGATGTATTCAAGAAATATTTATAATCATCCTCCGCAGGATCCGGAAAAGAGGCAAATGTTGGGAACTTTGCTGCTTCTTGAGAATTATTTAAACCATTGTATCCAACGTCTTGAGAAGTTCTATTTGCTTCATTAGAATCAAAAGCATAAATTAACGATTGCGATGCAGGGGTATCTCCCCATATTGTTTGTGGCGCTAAGGTTTGGTTATTTCCAACCCCATTTTCATAAAATTTTCTTCCATCTTGCAGTACATCTTCGGATATTTCTCCAAGGTTAAAATAGATTTTTCCTGTATTTCCTGGGTTAATTGGAGCTGGAGAAATTCGAGTATCCGTATAAGGGTCCAACATCCAAAACTGAATATATTCTATATTGGATTGTTCAAAATTAGTAGAATTTAAAGCTCTGAAAATACCTCCATAATTACTTTCTGGATCTGGCAAGGTATTATCAGAAGCTGTATCTATATTAAAATTATATGGTCCACGCTCTTTAGGAAAATAGGTTAAGTCTAAAGTATTCACTACTTGCGATTGCCCTGCTGCAATTGTCGTTGCAGGATACAATTCTTGACTGTAAATTCTTCTGGTACTGTTGTACGATAAATCATCATCGGAAATTCCGGAAGGTCTTTGGGCATAAAAAATTGGGTCAATAGTATACCAAGCCAATTTTGCTCTTTTAAAACCATAATTTAATCCTGCTGAATTTCCTCCAAAATCTAAATAATCAGGAACAGCACCAGTAGTTGGTCGTATTGGCGTAGCAGATAAAAACCAAGAATAAGGAGATCTTAGGTCAATATTCGTTTGCGAACCTTCAAAATCTTCAACATAAACGGTAGATTCTCCATTAAATTTATCGGCTTTTGGAGAGCCTGGTTTTAGATAGGCAACCTCCCCTCTAAAGGAAACATTTGAAGGAACATCTGTATCTATATTTGGTAATTTATTAACTAAACGAGTTAAAAATGGAACTTCAGTAGAGAAACTAGTATTCAATCCGTAAATAGTATTGTTTACTGATTCTTGTCCGTAATTGGTTTTTTGAGTAAATGGACGCTCCGACATTTTTAACATAGTAGCTCCCACTAAAAATTTATCCGAAAATTTATGTTCTACGTTAATTCCGTAAAAACGTCTAGTTTGTCTACCAAAAGTAGAATTATTTTCTACCGAAACTTGAATTGGTGTATTAGAAGCAGATAAAGCAGGGTCTAAAATTTGTACTCTACCGGCTTGGTAATTCACGGTATAGTCTACTCCTTCAACTAATTTTCTTCCTCCTGCGGTAACTACCACAGAACCTTTTGGTACGTTGAAAGCACCAATAGGAATTCCATCGCCACCAGAGGATTTGAATTTACCTTTTAATTGAAATTTATTCTTCGAACTGTTTTGTAATGCAGCCGCTTGTGTAGATTTGTATAGTGTAGTATATACATATTTTAACTGATTATCGTTGTAGGCACCAGGTGTAGTATCTGGCAAATCGTAGTTTTCACTTAAACTTCCCGATTTTAATTTGTTAAACAAATACCTCCCAAAAGGCTCCACCGAAGTAAATATTATTCTACCATTTTGTTGATCAACAGTAAGTCCCGGAAGGAAATCAAAGAAACCATCTCCACCATTTTGAGGGTCATTGCTATAATTCAATCTATCTAAACCAAAAACTTTTAGTAATGGAGTATCCATTACATTAGTCGGCAAAGGAGTAGTGGTATTTGCAGCCGTAATATAATTTAATGGAGAAGGGTCGGTATATAAAATATTGAATTTAAATTCTTCTTTTTGCATTTGAAAACCTTGAGGAATTTGATAAATATTCTTCATCATCAATCCCCAAATTGGTTTTTGAACGTTAGTCAAACTACTCTTAAGCATTTTTAAAATTAACGCTTGTGTAGATGGAATTCCGCTTGGATCAACTTGTGTAGCTTCTACACCATCCGTTCCAAATTCTCCTACTTGATAAACATCAGGACCTATGGTATATTGATAGGCAACTGCCAGTACCTCATCGTTTGCCAATCGCTGTTGCAAAGAAATATAACCCAATTGCGGATGAAAAGTAAATTCATTGGGTAATAATTTACGAGCGTTTTCCAATTTGGTGTAATCGGCACCTTCGTTAACTGGAACCGAATTATTAAAACCTTGATTGGAAGTTACAATTTGTCTAATATTCGTGTTTAACAAACCCGGATAATTAGGATTTGGTGGGCTTGACGGAATTATTAATGCCGGATCGTAACGGTTATTATTATTATTTGGAGGAGTATCAATTACTTTCAAAAAGAAATCATTCGACTGATACGGATGAATATCTGCAGGGTCAATTGCTACCACTTGACTATCATTAATTGCAGCTGAAGTAGAAGTATCCGTTAAACGGGCTTCCCCTAAATCTTGAAGGGCTATAATATTTCGTAAATTGTTATTGGTAGTACTAACACGGTTTTGTTTGTTAGTAATCCATACTTCAATACGGGTAATTTGCACTCTACTATCAATTAATGGATAGTTTAAAAGCGCTTTATCATAACGATTTTTGAAGTATTGCGATAAGAAAAAGTGCCTATCGGCATCGTATTCTTGAGCAAAAAGTTCGAAATTTTGAATAGTACCTCCACCTTGAGCAGTTACCGTTTTGGTTTGCGATTTTTGTTCGGCAAATACTGCATTTACTGAGGTTCCGCCAAATTGCAATTGGGCTTTAACCCCAAACAAACTTTGGGCTCCTCGAATTAAAGTGCTATTAAGAGGCATGCTCACATTACCCACTTCAATTTTTTTAATGATAGAATCTTCTCCTCCTGAAGCCGAAGGATCAAAAGATAATTTGATTAAATTTTGAAATGCAAAAGTTGACTGAGTATCATAATTAGCATTAACATTTAATCTAGTCCCAACTTTTCCCATCAAGCTCATACTAATTCTTTGATTAAAATCGAAAGTAGTAGTAGACCTGTTTCGAGGAGAAAAGGAAGGATTGTCTTGTTTAGTATGTCTAAATCCTAAGTCGATTTCTACAGATCCTGTGGGTTTTACATCAATAGTATTACTTCCGAAAATGGCTTCAAAGAAACTAGAATTCACATAATACTTTGGCAATAAGTTCTTTTTAGCTTCTTGACTTCCAGATTTTTGACCTGAAACCGCATCTGCTTTTTGTTTGAAATAATCATGCATCGAATCTCGAAGTACCAACTGCTCGTATTCTTTTGGGGTAAGAATAATTGGGTAATTAATATCAATACCCGCAAAAGATTTATTTAAGATATAACGATCTGTTGCCGGATCATAGGTATAAGCTTCAACAATACTTTTTGGATTGTCAATTTCCATATGCCCTTTATTGTAAGTAGTATCATTAACTCTAACTTGAGAAAAAGAATATTGATTAAAAAATAGCATCGCAATTACGAAGGCAATTTTTCGGGCAATGGAAATATATATTTGTTGCTTTGTTTTCAAAAATTATAAATTTTTTAATGCTTGCTTAATAATCGTCTCTACAGTAGCGTCCGGATTTTGACTAATCACTTTATCTACTATTTTTTCGGAAGCTTTTCTAACAAAACCTAAAACCTCCAAAGCAGATAACGCTTCATCTCGATTTGTATTGCTTTGAAACATAGAAACTTCATCTAAATCATAAATTTTTAACACTTTATCCTTTAAATCTAGAATGGCTCTTTGGGCAGTTTTGCTTCCAATCCCTTTAATAGACTGGATTGTTCCAACATCTCCACTTGCAAGCGCCTGAATAATTTGTTTTGGTTCTAAAGAAGAAAGCATCGTTCGTGCAATTCCTGCACCAATTCCGGAAACGGTCAATAACATTTTGAAAATTTCTTTCTCCGATTTTTCTACAAAACCATACAACGAATGCGAATCTTCCTTGATAATCAAATGAGTAAATAACTTTACAAAATCTGTTTTAGGAAGTAGTGTATAAGTATGTAATGAAATATTTACATGATAACCAACACCATTACAGTCTATTACAACTTCTGTAGGTGTTTTTTCCACTAATTTTCCTTGAATGTGTGCTATCATAATTTATTCAATGTAATTTCAAATATAACAAAAAACTTTATTAGTAATTATTTTTGCTATAAAGAAACTTCTGTGTTTTTTATTCTTTTGCTTTTTTCTTGTGCATCTACAACTGCAACTGCAGCCATATTTACCATCTCTTCTACACTTGCACCCAATTGAAAAATATGCACCGGCTTGTCCATACCTAACATAATTGGTCCAACCGAGTCTACTTTATATAATTCTTTTAATAATTTGTAAGTGATATTGGCGGATTCTAAATTAGGGAAAATCAACGTATTGACTTTTTTTCCTGCTAATTTAGAAAAAGGGAATTTCGCTTTAAGCATTTCTGGATTTAATGCAAAATCGGCTTGAATTTCTCCATCCACAATTAAATCTGGATAGTATTTATGCAAATATGCTACCGCTTCTCTTACTTTATTGGCGCTTTCCACCTGGGAAGACCCAAAATTAGAAAAAGAAACCATAGCAATTACGGGCTCCATTCCAAACATACGGACTGTTTTTTCGGTCATTAAAGCAATTTTTGCCAAATCATCAGCAGATGGGTTTGGGTTAATTGCAGTGTCTGATAAAAACATCGGTCCACGATTGGTCATCATCATATTGGTGGTAGCAATCAAGGATATTCCGGGTGCTTTACCAATCAATTGCATTAATGGTTTTACTACAGCAGGATAACTTCTAGAATAACCAGAAACCATAGCATCGGCATCGCCTTGGTTGACCATCATGGCAGCAAAATAATTCCGTTCGCGCATCCATTTTTGAGCATCTAATAAGGAGATACCTCTGCGGTTTCGTTCTTCCCAATAAATTTCGGCATAACGCAATCTACGACCGTCTTCTTCATCTGTTTTTGGATCAAAAATTGGAACATCGGCATCAAAACCAATTTCTTCTTTTAATTCTAATATATCTTCTTTTCTTCCTAATAAAATAGGATGCCCAATTCCTTCTTCATATACAATTTGTGCAGCTTTCAAAACATCCAATTGATCAGCTTCTGCAAAAACAATTCTTTTTGGATCAGTTTTGGCACGATTAGTTAGTAAACGAACCATTTTATTATCTGAACCCATTCGCTCTAAAAGTTCCTCTTCATATTTTACCCAATCCGTGATTGGATTTAACGCTACACCACTTTCCATAGCAGCTTTTGCAACAGCAGGAGCAACCATAGTTATCAATCTTGGGTCAAATGGTTTTGGAATAATATATTCTCTACCAAAATTCAACTTGGTTTCACCATAAGCTATATTCACTTGTTCGGGCACGTGTTCTTTAGCTAAAGCTGCCAATGCACGAACTGCAGCCATTTTCATAGCTTCATTAATTTTGGTGGCTCTTACATCCAATGCACCACGGAAGATATATGGAAAACCCAATACATTGTTCACTTGATTAGGATGGTCGGATCTTCCTGTGGCCATAATAATATCTTCACGAGTAGCCATTGCTACATCATAGTCTATCTCGGGATTTGGATTAGCCATAGCAAAAACAATAGGGTCTTTGGCCATTCCTAATAACATTTCAGAAGTAAGAATATTTCCTGCGGAAAGTCCTAAAAACACATCGGCATTTACTAATGCTTGTTGTAAAGTGGTGCCGTTAACACCATTGCTGTATCGTCTTTGTAAATCAGACAAATCGGTTCGGTCACTACAAATAACTCCATGGCTATCAAACATTATTATGTTTTCTAATTTCACGCCTAGCAAAACATAAAGATTTGCACAAGCCAAAGCTGCAGAACCAGCACCAGAAACTACTAATTTAACCTTGCTAATTTCTTTTTCTGCTAATTCTAATGCGTTTAATAATGCTGCCGAAGATATAATTGCAGTACCATGCTGATCATCATGCATTACAGGAATATTCAATTCCTCTACCAATCGTCTTTCAATCTCGAAAGATTCTGGAGCTTTAATATCTTCTAGGTTAATTCCTCCAAAAGTTGGAGCAATATTTTTAACTGTGGCAATGAATTCTTCTATATCTTTTGTTCCTACTTCAATATCAAAAACATCAATATCTGCAAATATTTTAAACAATAAAGCTTTCCCTTCCATAACGGGTTTAGAAGCTTCTGGTCCAATATCGCCAAGACCTAAAACTGCAGTGCCATTAGTAATTACAGCTACTAAATTTCCTTTGGAGGTATATTTATAAACGTTGTTTACATCTTTCGCAATCTCTAAACATGGCTCTGCTACTCCAGGAGAATACGCCAAAGATAAATCTCGTTGTGTAGCGTATTTTTTAGTTGGAACAACTTGTATTTTTCCCGGAGTAGGTTTGGCATGGTATAAAAGTGCTTCTCTACGTTTACTAGAATTATTCATGGTGGTCTATTTATATTCTGACCTGCAAAGGTAAAAGTATCCAACGAAAAAGGAAACTTTTATGAAGTTTCTTTTAAACAAAATTTATTGATTTGCTATTTTTAACCACTAATCTTCACGAAGAAGGAATGGCCTGGAATGATTTTCATTTATTTCCATCCTAAATAATTAATTATAAATTAGCATTTCATTATATTTGCTAATCAAACCTACTGCTTTTGAAAAAAATACTGCCTTTTTTTTCATATTTGTTCCATCCTATTTTTATTCCGATAGTAGGAACGCTTTTCTATATTTTTTTTAGCGCAAATTATTATACCAATGAGCACTATTTATTGTTGCTCTTGCAAGTAATAATAATCACTTTTTTTTTACCGCTTTCTTTTTTTTATTTGCTTCGAACATTTGGAAAAGTTGATAATGTAATGCTTTCTGACATTTCCCAACGAAAAACCCCACTTTTAATGCAAATTGCTTTAACTTTTATTTTGATAAATAAAAGCATTACTTTGGATCGATTTCCTGAATTGTTTTTCTTCTTTCTAGGGGCAATTTGCAGTACTATTGTTGCTTATGTTTTGTTATTTTTCAAAATAAAAGCAAGCATTCATCTAATTGCAATAAGTGCTTTATGTTTTTTTGTAATTGGATTGAGTGTGCATTTCGAATTGAATAGTACAATCCTTATTGCAATTTTATTTTTCCTTACCGGAATTATAGCTACCTCCCGACTAATAATGAAAGCGCATAGTTTAAATGAAGTGGTGATTGGGTTCCTTGCCGGAATGCTTCCGCAGTTGTTTTTTTGGTATTTTTGGTTATAGGATGTAGAACTGCAATCCTATATTAAAACTGGTGGTATTTATTTTTTCACCATTAATCTCCCCAGCTTCAAAAATAGATTTTAATCCATAATAAGCATATAAATTCCAAGTATTAAAGCCTGCTGTAATATAGCAACCATAAACAAGTTTGTTAAAATCTGTATTGGATTTAGTAATGGTCATTTTACCATCTGCTACATATTTATTATGATTTGAAAATAAATAACTCAATTTAAATCCGGTATAAATTCTCCAAAATTGATGATTATAAGGAGTAGAGGTTCGCCATCTCACTTCTAAAGGCAAATCTAAATAATGCAACATAAATTTGTTTTTGCTGTAATCGGCTGTAGAAAGTAAGGTGTAATTATAGGCTGAATTTGCATTGGTAGTATTACTCGTTTCTTGTAAATTATTATTATAAATATTTAAAGAATACCCCAAACCAGTAGCAATAGCAAAAGTTCTACTAGTGTTGACTGGCATGTCTCTTAAAAAACCAAAACAAATTCCTGGAGAAAATTTAGTTTGACTTAAACCTTTAAAGTTTTGTAATTTATTATAAGTGAAGTTAATATAAAATTGATCTTCTCTATATAAGGAATCTACTGGCTTAGTTGGCGCAGTATTTTCTTGTGCAAAAGCACTTAAAAAAGATAAGAAAAACAACAGAGAAAGATTTAAACGCATAGTATATAAACGTTAATGAGAAATTAGCAGAGAAGAAGGAATTTGTAACTCTTT
Source organism: Flavobacteriaceae bacterium (assembly GCA_947452415.1). GTDB lineage: Bacteria > Bacteroidota > Bacteroidia > Flavobacteriales > Flavobacteriaceae > Flavobacterium. Next base: position 6,433 of record CANGCT010000054.1, on the reverse strand, counting down.
CCTATATCGCTTATAATTAAATATTTATAATTTATAAAAACTAGGGTATCGTTTTTGCTGCTTCAACAGACTTGTAAGATATCCTATATTTTAACTTATACAAAAGTAAATAAATTTAATGTTTAAAGCAAACTATCATATTGTTTGTATGACTAAAATTTAAACACGAAAGGTTCTTCATTATGTAAGCAAAGTTTAATAATTGAACATGTAAACTTTATAAATTAACCAATTATAAACGGTTCAGCTTGTTCCTATTTTAGTCCTGCATATTGAGAAAACTCTTCCATACTTACAAGCTTGTTTTGGAGTTTTATAAGGTTATTTTTTGTAGGTTGGTAAAAAAAATTCGCTTAATGTTTTGCTGATAATTTATAGGGCCATGTATGTGCAACTAATCAAATATCGTACTTTTCCTTAATCTATAGATACATTTATTCCAACTACATTACATCAAAAATTTTATAAATTATATAGGTACTATATATTAGTAAATTTTAATAGTCTTAATTTATTAATTTTATTAAACTAGAAGAACCGCTCGAGAGCAGTTCTTCCAACCAAACCAAAAACCAAATCTAAAAATTTTTTGTTTCCAAAACCACTGTATTTCCAGGGTATTGAATACTTGCATCGTCCTCTGCTGTTACAAAAATTCTCTTAGGTTTCGAAGAGGAAACCGTTTCGAATTTCACTTTTAATTTTGAAGTGCCTACAACTTGTCCGAGATTACTAGGTACATCACTTTCATCTGAAACCAACCATACCACATAAGTACTTTTAGCTGGAGATAACCGTTCTGGCTCTGCCAAATAAGAAAGTTCTAATTCAATATGATAATTGTTATTCTTATCCTTATTAACTTTTACTTCACCTCTAGCAGCTGGCGCAACTGTAGATGTTTGAAACGTTATTTTCTTGGAACATGAAATAACAGAAAATACAAATAGTGAAAGTATAGAAATCAACATTATTTGAGTAATTCCGGTGGAAAAATTTGAGGTTTTCATTATTTTTTCATGTTACGTTCTGCCATGTTTGAAATAGATTTTCCTAAATCATCCATGTCTTTATTGAAATCTACTTTAAACAATTCCCATTTTTGTTCTGGACCTTGTTTATAATTTTCTAATTTTGATTTCAACTCTGCATTTTTCAACTCTAATTTATTTAATTGTTGAAGGTATAATGCTTGAGTAGATTTGTTTTTAGAATTATTTTTAGATTTCAAATCGGCAATTACTGTTTCGTTTTCTGTTAATTTTTTTTCAATACTTTCTTTGTATTTATTAAAATCACTTATTGAATCTAATCTAGCCTCAGTTAGGTCGTCATTAGCATCAACAACCGCATCTTTTGCTTCGTTAAGATTTTCTTCTTTTGCTTTAGGAGAATTGTTACAACTTATTAAGGCAAGTGTTGCAAGTGTTGCAAGTGCTATGTTTCTTATATTAGGTGTTTTCATTTTATTTTTGTTTTAATTCGTGATCTGAATTCATGTGTAAAAGTGCATTGGCTTTATCTTTTAGAGTAGCAGAAACGCTTTCAAATTTCCCTTCTACTAATCCTTCTAATTCGGCAGCTTTATTTTTTAAAGATTTGGCTTCTTTAGTGACGCTTTTTCTAAAGTCTTTAGCTTCACTTTTCATTTTTTTCTTTAAATCTTTGGCTAAATTTTCGGCTCCACCAGCAATTTTACTTCTAGTTTTAGATCCTTTACTTGGCGCAAATAATACCCCCAAGGTTGCTCCGGCTAACGCTCCTACTACTAAAGATCCAATAATTTTTCCTGTGTTTTTTGAATTGTCCATTTTGTTTATTATTAAAATTATTTACTAAAATTTAAAACCAATTGTTGCTTGGTACCACATGTTTTTATATCTTGGTGTTGTTGCTGTACCGTTGCCATCATTGTCTTTTATATCCCAACCAGCTCTCAATCCTACAACAAAATGTTCTATATTAAAATCTGCTCCTCCAGTTAAGGCGAGGATATTTTTACGAAGATTGCTATTATCAAATTCTTGCTGTTGAGTTGAAGATAAAGAACCTCCGGTAAACACATCTTTTTGTTTTAATAGGTATGAAAATTGAGGTCCAAATAAAATAGAAATATTTTCAATAGGTTTGACAGCAAATAGAATTGGAACATCAATAAAATCTGTAGTTCTTGTCATACTGTAAGGTGCTCCTAAAACGGTTCCAGTTGATTTAAATCCTTTTTGTGAAAATAATATCTCTGGTTGAATTCCAAAAAATGAACCTAACGGTATTACTACAAATCCACCTGCTGCAAATCCGAATTTTGCATCCGCTACAAAGTTTTCACCTTGGGAGTCATAGATATTAGAATAATTTGCTCCTGCTTTTAATCCGATGGTCAATTTACTTCGGTTATCGGTACTTGTTTCCGATTGTGAATAAGAACTGGTTACTGTTAGAGTTACCATTGCGATCATTAAAATTGCATTTTTCATTTTATTAGATTTATTAAGTTATATGCGTATTATTGGGAAAATTTTGGTGTAATTATTTTGTTATGCTTCTTCCGCTTATGATTCTCAACAAAATTGCTATTACGGCAATCACAAGTAAAACATGTATAATTCCGCCTGTGTTATAAACGAAGAATCCTAGTGCCCAAAACAGGACAAGAAGTACTGCTATTAAATAAAGTAAATTGCTCATAATGTTTGATTTAATGTTAGTATTTATATTGAATTATTATACTACAAAGGTGACATCAAATGAGGCGCATTGTGTTACACATTGCAAATTTTAAATTACACAAATACCACTATTTGCTTACTTTTTTTTCTTAGTTGGAATAATCAATAATGGAATTTGAGTATGGTTTAATACTTTTTCGGTAGTGCTACCTATTAGTATTTGTTCTAACCATTTTTGACTGTGTGATCCCATAATAATTAAATCTACCTTTAGTTCATTGGCAGTACTTAAAATTACATCTGCAAAATCTCCTCTTTCAATTATTGTATGAACTTTACTATCGTTTAAATGTTTTTTAATTTTATCCAAATAATAGTTAGCAGCAGAAATTAAACTTTCGCTATTTATATATTGATAAAAAGTTGCACTATCAAAATCAACTATTCCAGTAATTGGAGAGGTAATAAATGAGGTATAATAAACTTCATTTTCAACAACGTGTATCAAAGTGATTTCTGCTTTCATCGATTTTGCAAATGAGTAAGCCAAATCTGCAATTTTAGTAGCATTTGTGTTGTAGTCTAATGCTATTAATACTTTTTTTTGTGTTTCCATTTTGTTTTATTGTAAGTGCGAACGTAATAACCAAGCCATTTTTTCATGTTCTTCCATTAGTCCAGTAATGAAGTCACTAGAACCTAGGTCATGAAAATCATTAGCAAAATTGTGAATGTTTTCTCTCAATTTGAAAATAATACTTTCATGATCCATCAGCAATTCTTTTATAAAGCCTTTGCTATCATTTTTTTCTCTACTAAATTCTGTAAGTTGCGTTAAGTTTAAGAAAGATGCTAGGGTCGCTGGGGTATAAAATCCTAAGGTGCGAATTCTTTCGGCAATTTTGTCAATGAATTCTTCTAGTTGCATATATTGCATTTCGAAGAATTTGTGTTTTTCATAAAAATCAACTCCTTCTACATTCCAGTGTGCATTTCTAGTTTTAGTATACAATATGTATTCATCTGCTAAAATTCTAGATAATTGATCTACGACCAATTGGGAATTTTTTTCTGTAATTCCGATGTTTGTTTTCATAATATTAATTATTAAATTATTAAAATTCTATTTTAGTTGTTATTTATGAACTAAAAATGGAGGAAGTTCTAGTTTAATAACCAGGCATTTACTTACCTAATTTATTAACAAAAGAGTACTTTAATTTATAGGATAAAGGTCCTGTTATTCAAATACAACATGTTACATCATATTATAAATGAATTACATAAATCTCATATTTGATAGTACAAAAAACTAGTTTAAAATAATGAAAACTAGTTTTCTTTTGGTGCCATTAAAAATTAGGCTGTTTCTAAAATATCATCATAAAGTTGAATTTCAATTTTAGAATTTTCTATCTCTTCAAAAACAAGTCTTGCCATTAGATAACTTACAGTTGATTCGGCTCCTTGATTTAGATTTACATTTTTTTCTTCAAGACCATCATAACAACATCCAGTTTTAGGATTGTAAACAATTTGATGCAAATGATTTTTACCCAAAAACCATTCAAAAGCTGTATTCATTTTATCTAAATAATCTTGTTCATTAAATATTTTATAAAATGTATTAAGTGCCAAAACAGAATAAGCAACATCAATGGGTTGTTCGCCAAAATGATTTGCCATCTTGCCTTTTAAGTGCCAACCATTATTAGAAACTACTTTAATTTGATTGTTTTGAAAAATAATGGTAAGTAAAAAATCAAAGGATGTTTTAGCAATATTTTTATACAATTTACTGTCTGTGCTTATTGCTGCATAAAGCATTGCTTCGGGCAAAACGCTATTAGCATAAGTCATATATTCTTCATACCAATTCCAGTTTTTTTGGGAAACACCTCTGTATTTCGAAACAAGATTATCTGCTAGGGATGTTATTATTCTTTTAATTCGGTAACTTTTTTTATTTAAATTATAAAAATACAAACCCTTAATTGAGAATGCAATTGCTCTTGGCGATTGAAAACTTTCTATTACGCTTAAAGATTTTTCTAAAGCAAATTTGGCTTTATTAATTAATTGTTCGTTTAAAATAATTTCATGACATAGCAATTCACCCAAAGCCCAAATCGCTCTACCATTAGAGTCTTCTAAATTTTCAATACTATTTTTAGCCATATAATTTCCTGCTATATCTACATAATTTAAAAATGCTCCATTATCTTGCTGACAAAAAATTATAAAGTCTAAATAAATTGTTATTAAGTCAAGATCTTCTATTTCTCTCGTTAATTCATAATGTTTGGATAGTGCTATTAAAGCTCGAGCATTATCGTCTAGTGTATATCCAGAGTCTAAATCAGGAGTGGCAATAGATGAAAACTGAATCATTCCTTTATTGGTAGTTAGGTTCTTAATGTGATCTAATGCTATTTTAGGGATTTCATATTTTAAAGAAATGCTGTTTCTTTTGATACTATTTTGAGTTAATTCAATATGAGCAATAGCCGAATTTTGCCATGCTGTAGGATTTATTTTATGTAAAGCATTAATCCGCATTCCGTCTAATAGTTCTGGATTATAAAGTAATTTTATTGTTGCTGTAGCCAATTGTTTATGGTTTTGAAAGTCAAAATTCAATCCTGCTCCATCCAGTAATTCTTTGGCATGAGGAATGGGGGTTGAAATAATCGGACAACCACAAGCCATAGCATAAGCTAAGGTTCCACTCACTGCCTGATTAGGATCTTTGGAAGTGAATAAATAAATATCCGTGCGTTGTAAATGTTCCATCAATTCATTTAGCGAAAGGTATCTATTAATGAATCTTACATTGTTTTGAAGGTTCAAACTTTGTACTTTTTGATATAAAAAATCACGATATTTTTCTCCTTCTCGTTTTTTAACTTCGGGATGTGTTTTTCCAATTATCAAATAAATAACATTAGGAAATCGGTCAATTATTTCTGGTAAAGCATCTAATGCAGTTTCAATACTTTTCCCCTCATTCAATAGTCCAAATGTGGAAAGTACTATTCTGTCTGCCAAATGAACTCGTGAGTTTTTTTTGCTTTCATTTAAAGCCGAAACTAAGTGCGTACCATGAGCGATGACTGTTATTTTTCTTTCGGCTATGCCATAATCTCTTTTCAAAATAGAAGCAGAAGTATTAGTCATTACTATTACACTATCCGAATAATCAACAATTTTTCGGACTATTTTTTTAAGTTTCTTGTCTGGATTTGGTAATACTGTATGAAAAGTAGTAGTAATAGGTCTTTTTAAATGGGTCAAAAATTTCAATAAATAAGCACCATATTCACCACCAAACAAGCCAAACTCATGTTGTAGAAATATCATTTTAATATTTTTATCTGCATTTATTTTTTTAGATAATAATACATATTGTTCTTCTTCTTGTGTTTGTAATTTATATTTTACCTCAGCTGGATATACAAAGTTAGATTCATTGGCTTCAAGAGCACATATTTTTAACGACATACTATGAGCAAATTTTTCTTGAATAGCACTTCTTAAATCTTGTGTGTAAGTAGCAATACCGCATTCTCTTGGCGGATAGGATGTAATGAATAAAACTTCTGGTAATTCTTTATTGTTGGAAAATCCGGTCAAATTGACCACCACTTTCCAGTCTAAATTGACCACCATTTCCGGAGCAAACTGACCACCACTTTCCAGTTTAAATTGACCACCTAATTTTGGGGGTAAATTGACAATAAAAAACTATTCACTTTTTTCATGTT
>CANGCT010000053.1 GCA_947452415.1 Flavobacteriaceae bacterium | reverse complement strand
TTGTTTAGAGTGATTATTTTGTGAAAACTACACCTAATGTCCTGCTCTATCATTTGAGTTGTTTTAGGAGAGTTATTTTTCTTTAATATCATAATTCATTTTCTATTATATATAATTCAACTAATACAGATTATATCCTGTCTTTGTAAAAATTATTATTTCTCAATTTTATTCAGGAGTTTGAGAACTCTTTTTGTCTTCCATTTTATTCCAGAGATTGGGAACTCATTAGTTTATTTTAATTTCTCGATTTTTACTTTTAATTCCTCAATCTTAATTTTCAAATTTATCCGTTCTCGTTTCTTAAAATCTTTTTCAAGATTTAATTTTTCTTTATTCTTTTTAATCGTTTCCTCGTGTTTTTTAATCTTGTTCCAATCTATCATTTCCTTTATGTAATTTTTCTATAAGAACAATCTCCATCAACTCGAACAAGGTTGTTTCCGGATACAAAAACAGATTTTTATATTTAATAATTTCCGTTTGTTGTTTTTTAAGTTCTCTTTGAACTTTTGACTTTGAAACATTTAATATACTTCTAATGGTTTCAACATCATAAAGGTTTTTATTTTCTTTTGTAAAGTGAATTATCATTTTTAAGTGTTTTATATTTATTAGTTAGTTTGTTATATTCTTCAATCAATTCATCAAGGTTTAAATCGTCATCCTCTTTTAATTTTCTTTTTGGTCCTTCAATGTCATCGATGTCATCAATTAGTTCATCATCTTTTAGGTTTGTTTCTTCATCATTCAATTCATCTTGAATTTCTTTGTTGTATTTCTCAACAATAAACTTAAAGAAGTTCGTTTGAAGGTGTTTTCTTTTTTTCATTATATAGATTGTTTTTTGAAAAGTTGAAACAATCGAATAAATCGTTTCAATCTTTAATATATATATATTATGAAAAAAGTTGATGTTTTGAAGAATGTGGATTGTTTATGGAGGAAAGTTCATAAAAATAAACACTAATGTATAAAAATGTATTTACAGATTTTGAAAATAAATTGAAAATTGTTTTACACAATGTTTTACACTACTAAAAACAAAAACGTCTTAACTCGTTGTTTATCAACTTGTTAAGACGTTTTATAATGTGGTACCTCCAGTACCATATTTAATTATTCTCTTTGTTTTTTAATATTCTTTAATTAACTTATTAACCCTTTATATCATTGGTTTTAAAACGTTATTGTATTTTAATTGATTAATTAAAATTTCAATAAATTAACTTTTTGAAGCACCCTGTCAAGCACCCTTTTATTTTTTTTTTGTATCTTTGTATAAAGATATAGAAAATGAAAACAACTATTGAAAATTTTAACGGTGTAGTGAGATTTGCTTTTAAAGAACCAGTGTACAAGCTTGAGGCTTCTAAGAAAAAGGAAAGTTTAATTTTCCTTCATTTTTCTTATGGTGAACGTTTTAAATACTCTACTGGGTATAAGTCATGTTTCGAAAATTGGGATTTTGAGAAACAAAAAATTAAAGAGACAAAATCGAATATAATAAATGCAAGAGAGGTTAATGAGTTTCTAAGTAATATTGAAAATGCAATAAAGAAAGAATACTCTAGGCTAATTGCTGAAAATTTAATTATTACTAATGATGTTTTAAAGCTATTTTTGGACAAATATTTAAACAAAAATATTAAAATCGAAAAAGTTGTTCCAATTACTTTTTTTGATTTTGCGGATGCTTATCTTGAGGTAAAGAAGAAAGGGATTTCCAAAATAACTCATACTTCATATAATCAGACTTTAAAGAAAGTAAAGGCTTTTTCATTTGCAAACAATGTAAAGATTGATTTTAACAGTTTCGATAAATCATTTGTATTAAGTTTTGTAACTTATTTAGAAGAGCTTGATTTTGCATTGAATACAATTACTAAGCATTTAAAAAACCTCAAAACATTTCTAATAGAAGCCAATAGAAAGAAGTTGATAGACAATGTGGATTTTAATTTGTCCGATTTTAATTTGAAAGCGGAAGAAACAACGGCTATTTATTTAACAGATATTGAATTGGATTTGATGAAAAACAAAGACCTCTCTAAATATCCTGAACTTCAATTGGCAAGAGATATTTTTTTGATTGGATGTTACACAGGTCAAAGAATTAGTGATTATAATGGTTTGACTAAGGAATCCATCAAGCGAATTAATGGTGTTGATTACTTTAAAATTAAACAGAAAAAAACAAAAGCAGAAGTACAATGCCCAATAACAATGGAGATAAGAGAGATAATGGACAAGAGGCATGGTGGTAATCCTCCAAAAAAAATGTTAGAGCAATTATTAAATAAAAGTATTAAAGAGGTGGGGCAAACACTTGAATTAAATGAGCCTATTGAGTTTACAATAACTAGGGGAGGATTAGAGGTGAAAGATTTTATTCCTAAGTATAAATTAATACACTCGCATACAGCTAGAAGAAGTTTCTGCACGAATATGTATAAAAAGAAAATGCCAGTGTTTGATATTATGCACTTTTCAGGACATAAAACAGAAAGAGAGTTTTATAAGTATATTAGAATCCAAGGAGAAGAGAGGGCTTCTCATATTGTCGGTCAAGGTTTTTTTAATATTTAAAACGTTTTTTTAAATGTTAAATATTTGTTAAAAATAATCCTTTTTAATTTCATATTAACTCATCTAAAAGCTATCTTTCTGAAAAACAAAGCTTTAAATATTTTTTTGATATTTCAAATTAACTAGTTTAAAAACAGTAATTTACGTGTTTTTTTTATTCGTTTTTTTGTAATATCTATGCAAAAGAAAATCAGAGTCGACTACTTTTTTTTAAACTTTTTTGATGCATCTAAAAAGTAATATTTAACATTCCATTCTATTAATAAGATTAGTATACCCGAGAAACTGAGCAGTTTTTCGGAATGGGATAATTATGTTTAATTTTTAAAATTATAATTATTATGGTACAAAATATAAATTTAGTACAAGTATCACTTGATGATATGTCAAGTGTTATTAGAAGCATTCTTATAGAGGAATTAAAAAAGGTTGGAAATTATTTTAATCAAGATACAACTAAATCAGACGATTTTGACGAGTACTTGACTAGAGAGGATGTCTGTAAAAAACTAAAAGTAAGCAATACAACTCTTTATAATTGGAATAATGAAGGAGTTTTAAAGAACTACAAAGTTGGAAGAAGAGTTTACTACAAAAAAGAAGATGTAAAAGCATTAATTAACCCTTTTAAAGCAGTTTCCTAATGATAGATAATGTAAGATTGTTTGTATCAGACAAACACCGTTTTGAAGAACGTATTGAAAATAAAGGCATAATGGAATTGACCAATAAACTAAGCATTTTAACAGGCGAAGTAATGGAATACCCTAAAAAAGGTAGTGATTCTAATCTTCAAATTAGCATCAATAAAAATTCAGCCACTATTTTGGGCAGTCTTCACAAGTATAAAAACCTTCTTTGGGAAAATGGAGAACAAAACTACGATGACTTCAATTTAAGTCAGATTCAGGAGGTAATTCTGGGGTTAATAAAAAAATACGATATTGAAAAAGATACTGTGTTAACAAATCTCGAATTTGGCTTCAATTTAACTGTATCAAATGACCCAAAAACTATAATTGACAGCAATGTATTAATGAATAACTTTAAATCCGCCAACAAGAACTTAAAATTCTCAGGTAGCGGAGATTACAAGGAATTTCAACTTACCGACTATAGAATAAAGATATACAATAAGTCCAAACAATTTAAGTTAAAGGATAATATTTTAAGAGTAGAATTAAAAATTATTCAAAAAAGGATGTTACAGAAATTGGGGATTAATTGTCTAGAAGATTTACTAGACAAAGAAGTTTTAAAAAGGATATTTATGCTCTTTATGGAGAAGTTTGAGGGGTTAATTATAGTTGATGATTTTGACTCAAATGGAATCCCCGATAACGATTATAACAAGCTTAACAAGTATACTAACCCTAGCTATTGGATTAAAGTAAAATCTAAGAAATCCCCTAGAGTAGTCAGTGGGCTAAAGAAGGACTTTTTAATACTTTTGGCAAAGTATGAGCTGTTAAGTACAAAAAAACAAATTAGAGAAAAGCTGGAAAGTAAGTTTTTAGAATTGATTGAAGTTGAAACTTATAAAAAAGTTGCATAAGTACTAAATGTAAGGTATAATACTTGTAACAAACAAACCTTTCTGTTTAAACAGAAGGGTTTTGTTTTTTTATAAATGTTTCAATAAATTAAACATTAATAACAATCGCAGAATAATTATCCTCCGAAAAAATCTCACATTGTTTTTGTAGTCCTTTAATAATTTTGCTTGAAGATTTATAGTTAGAAAACAAATCTTCTAAATCAGAATCAATCCATGTTTCTGTTATCCCATCTGAACAAATTAAAAAGTAATCATTTGATTGAATATCATTGATTAATGCTTGTTCAAATTTTACAGGCTTGGAGCTATCTTTTATAGATTTTGTTAACTCGTTAGCTCTAGGATGAAAAAGTGCTTCTACGGAATTTAAAACGCATTCTTTAATAGCATTTGCTATCCATGTATGGTCTGTAGTTTTAAAAATGATTTTACCATCACGAAATTGATAAACTTTACTATCACCGCACCAAGAAACTAAAATTCCACTATCTAAAATTTCAGCCACAGCAATTGTTGTTGCCATAGCTTCTGTAATAGGATTCTTTTTTTTGTATAAACTCAAAATCCTTTCCGATTCCTCAATAGCTTCTGAAATAGATTTTGATTTTAAAAGTGATTCTTTAACAGTTTCTGCAACTAATTTGGATGCTATTTGACCATAGCCATTTCCGCCCAATCCATCACAAACGATATAAAATTTTCCTGATTGATTTTCTATATTGTCTTCATTGACTTCTCTTTTTCCTTTCTCTGAAATAAAAGATTCTGATTTGATTATAAACATGTTCAAAATAAGTTAAAATCAATCAATAGAATTTCTTAGTTTTTGCATATTTCATTTTTTTCTAACTGAAATTAAAAAATAATTACAAATCCAAATTGAAGAATATAAACTAATCCCTAAAAAATTATATTTTATATCTTGAATGTCAAAACTGCCATGTATTCGTTTTTTAAAAAATCTATTGGAATACTCTTGTAAATACTCAATGAAAAAGCCAAAAAATAGTAAACAAGAAATAATTACTAAGAAATTTATTTTTTTATTATTAGCATAAAAACAACAACCTATAAAACTTGCATAGAAATAAAATAAAAAATGTAATTGTTTATCATAATTGCCAAATACTTTTGGCAATTTAACCATAAATCCAACTATTGTGATTATGACAAAAAAGGCAGTTAAAAGTGTTATTTGTTTTTTTAACATTATTAAATCAAATTTTATATCTTATAAACAAGAACCGTTAATTCCATGAAGGTCTCCAGAAAAAATACAAATAAACCCCCAAAAAATTACAATCATTATTAAACTATAAATTTGATGGAATAAGAAAGCTAATAATAAATTTCGTCTATTGATAAACTTTATTTTACTTGGCATGAACAACCCATAAATTAATATGATTGAAAGTACTACAGCAAATACGAACCACAGAAAAATCATACCTATAATAAAATATTGAATATAACATCCCCAAATTATGTTTGATGGCTCTAAAAATGCTCCAAAGTCAAACATTTTTGATGATAAAAAAGGAAACAATATTGCAGAAATCGCTATATATTTATATAGTTTTTTTTCTGTTATTTTTCCTCTAATTTTATTTGGAATAATACCGTATGAAAATTTAAAACTAACAAAAAACAAAGAAATCAAATAAGTAATAAACCAAAATAACAATGATGATAATATTGCAATAACCCTTCCGTCCATAAAAATTAATCTTTATAATATAAATACTAAAATTATTTTTCAACTACTCTATAATAATTTCTTTTGATAATAATTTTTCTCCATCTAGTTTACTTTTATAAAATTTTCTAATAGTCGGAGGCATTTCTTCTATTTTAAAATCATATAAATAATAAGCCAACTCTTTTAAATGATTTAATAATACTACACGGATTTTATAGAACTCTGTCTCTTTAAATTCTTTCATGGTATAACTCTCATTTTTAGTAAGTTTACCATCATATTCTTCACAAAGCATCAAGCTTAAATCTGAAATTAATTCTTCAATTGTTTTGCTGGCAGTCTCAATACCTATTATCTTAAACTCCTCTAAAATCTTTGAGTGCGGAGAAAAAACTGTTATCTTTTCGTTTTGAGAATTAATGAAGAAAATTTTGTTAATGTCAGTGAAAGACTTGCGATATTTTAATGTTGATTGTAGCATAATAGAATGTTGATTATAGAACGTTCTTCTCTTTTAGTAATACTAATTTCTCATCAAATTCAATTTGATTTAAAATGCCATTATTAAGAAGGTCTTTCAAATTTCTATAGTCAACCGATTCTAATATTTCTTTTTCAATTGCAATTTTTTTAATTTTTAATTCTTTCTCTTCATATTCACTATCACTAATTATTCCTTGATTTTTTAAATCTTTTAGCTTAGTCAAACTATCTTTATTTATTAATAAATCATTAATGTTTTTTTGTTTTTTGGTGTCTTTTTTATCTTCATTATTTGAAGATTGAATAATTTCATTTTTTACCACCCCTCTTTTTAAATTTATCAAATACAATCCAATAATAAATATTGTCCAAATACTAAATATAATTGGAATATCCGTTTCTAAATATCTCGATTGATGAAATCTTGATAGATTAATGAAACAAGCAAATAAGAAAAAAATACCAAATCCTAAATGACCCCAATTACCTTTTGTCGGTTTTTTGTCACATGGAGGACTAGAAGATATTGCAATCACTCCGGGAATAATAGTTGGAAATAATAGCAAAAACGACCAAAGTTTACCAATATGCTTTTTCTTTCCATAATAACTTGCAATAAAAAAACAAATAACGGCTTCAAAAAAAAGGAAAATAGCATACATCATTCCTTGATTTGAATGACCATTGTAAAAGTTGTTTTTTGAATTATAAACTTCACCTGTAGTTGTGTTGTAGCTATCTCCTTTTGCAGTTCTAGTACCATCTTCATTAGATGTGTAAACATCCGAAGGTCTTACATTAGAATAATCTACAAGCTTAACTTTATTAGCTTCTTTCATAGAAAGACTCGAAACAGTTTCTTGACCTGAATTATCATTTCCAGTCCCGTCAATTGGAGCAACTACATCAAGAGCTTTATCGTAGTTTTTATCTCTAACTTCATTAATATTATAATTAAGCTCCTCATTTCTTATATCTTGAAGAGTTCTTGCAGGCACATTAGGGTCAGGCAGATTTCCTATTTCATTTGTATATGTTTGAGAATAAGCACTGCAAACAATAATAAATAATAAAGAAGTAAAAACATTTTTCATCATTTTATTAAATCTATCAAGTAATTTTTATTAAATTTTTTAACACACAATAATACAAAAAAAATCACAATAACACAAATATGTGTCGTATTATCTTACAAGATAAACGGAATTTTATCATGTGATAGATAATGAGGAAATATTATTAGTAAAAAGTGTTGGAGAAAAAATAAGACAAAGAAGGACTGAACTTAATTTGTCCCAAGAATCCTTGTCCTTTGATGCAGATATTCCTCGAAATCAAGTTGGAAGAATTGAAAGAGGAGAAATAAGTACCTCTATAACTACACTATCAAAAATTTGTAAAGCTCTCAAAATAGAAATAAAAGATTTGTTTTAAAAATTGACTAGGAATCTAGTTATCTTATTAATATTCTATTATTTATTATGTCATTATAATTAAAAAGATTGTTCAATTATATATACCATTTTTTATACAGATGGCTGGATGAACCTCAGAAAGAAGTGGGACTATTTTGGGTAATCTTTTGGTCTACCCCCGACCTTTTTATCTAAAAAGTGATTTTTGTTTTAAATAAATAAAAAATCGTTTTGATATTTAAAGAGATTAAATAAGATTCAGGAATGAAGTTACGTGCTTTAAAAACACCCTGACAAACACCCTTAAAAAATAAAAAACTCATAAAAAGCTGATATTTTGCTGATTATGAGTTTTAAATGTGGTACCTCCAGGGATCGAACCAGGGACACATGGATTTTCAGTCCATTGCTCTACCATCTGAGCTAAGGTACCTTGCTAACGCGGGTGCAAATATAGAACGAATTTTAATTTATACAAAACAATTTTTAAAAAAAATCTATTTGTAACTTTGCAATTCTAATAATCCAATTATGCTTCTAGCCATTGATGTAGGTAACACCCAAATCAAATTAGCTGTATTTGAACAGAATACACTCTTGAAAAAGATAATAATACCTTATTCCGATTGGAAAAAGGAGACGCAAAAGCTTCTGATTTTTTTTCCAGAAATAACAAATATAGCTGTTGCAACTGTCGGGAAACTCCAAAAAGAAGACTTTTTTGGCCTTAAAGATGGTGTTGAAATATCTTTTATTACTCATGAAAGTAAATTTCCTTTCCTAAACCAATATGCAACTCCAAATACTCTTGGAATTGACAGAATGGTTCTTGCTAGTGGTGCGGTATTGCAATTCCCAAACCAAAATCGGTTGGTTATTGATTTAGGAACTTGTGTAACCTATGATTTTATAGACGACAATGATGTTTATCATGGTGGTGCTATTTCTCCTGGAATTCATTTGCGTTACGAGTCTTTACACAATTATACCGCAAAGCTTCCGTTATTATCTTTAGAATTTCCGAAGGCAGTTCTCGGAAATTCAACAGAACAATCTATTCATTCGGGAGTGATAAACGGCATTACTTTTGAAATAGAGGGCTTTATTTCCTCTATTTTAGATAAAAATGATAACTTTATCATAATTTTAACGGGTGGAGACGCAGAATTTTTGGCTGAACGATTAAAAAATACCATATTTGCCAATTCAAATTTTCTTTTAGAAAGTTTAAATCAAACTTATCAATACAATAACAATGATTAAAAAAATAATAGTAAGTATTAGTTTACTTTTTTCTCTAGTTTCCTTCGCGCAAGAAGGCACCTCTTCTCTTTATTCTTTTTATGGCATAGGAGATGTTCGTTTTAAAGGCACTATCGAAAATACTTCTATGGGAGGAATGTCTGTAATTCTAGATAGTATTCACATGAACATTAATAATCCAGCGATGTATTCTAGTTTGAAATTAACTACATATGCCGTTGGAGGTACATTTTCTGTAAATAAATTAAAAACAGATTCTCAAAATGAAAAAGCACAACGTACCGCTTTGGACTATTTAGCTATAGGTGTTCCGTTAAAAAAACTTGGAGTTGGTTTCGGATTAATTCCATATTCATCTGTAGGATATAATATTAAAAGTAGTTCTACAGATCTGAATTCTATCCGAACCGATAGTTACAACAAAGGAGACGGAGGAGTAAATAAAGTATTCTTAGGTTTTGGATACCAATTAACTAAAGATTTAAGCCTAGGTGTTGATGTACAATACAATTTTGGACAGATAAACACACAAAATATTTCTGTTAGAAATGATGTTAATGGAGTTCCAATTCAATACGCTACTAAAGAACTAAATAAATCTAATGCTAATGGTGTTAATTTTAATACAGGACTTTCGTATAAAACTAAATTAAATAATAAGCTTACTTTTTTCTCAAGTGCTACCTATTCGCCAGAATCAAAATTAAATTTAGGAAATACAAGAACAGTATCTTTAGTTCAAACAATAAGTGGTTTAGTAGTTGGAGTAGTTGGAGATCCTATAGATGTTACTGTGCCTAGTACTAAATTAAAACTTCCTTCTAAAACTACTTTTGGGATTGGTATTGGGGATGTGAAAAAATGGTCAGTTGGTTCTGAGTTAACTTTCCAAAATTCAAGTAATTTTGGTAATCGTTTTACCGATATTTCTAATGTAAGCTATCAAAATGCAACTAAGTTTACTGTGGGTGGTTATTATATTCCTAATTATAAATCGTATTCTAACTTTTTTAGTAGAGTAGTTTATCGTGGAGGATTTAGATATGAAAATACGGGATTAATTATTAACAATACACCTATTAAAGATGGCGCGCTAACTTTAGGCTTAGGGATGCCGTTAAAAGGTGCTTTTTCTAATGTAAACATTGGTTTAGAAATAGGTAATAGAGGAACAAAAAGTGCAGGTTTAGTAAGTGAACAATATATGAACTTTAATATTGGTTTATCCTTGAACGATAGATGGTTTGTGAAAAGAAAATACGATTAATTTAATCTAATTTGGTATGAAAAAGAAATTGTTTATTCTGTTTATTGTGATTTTTTCTTCTTTTGCAAAAGCACAAGAAGTAAACTGTGAAGAAAAAGAAAAACAATTGAATAAATATCTTACCGATAATGAAAATAAAAAAGCTTTAGAACTTTGGGATGAGGTGAAAATATCTTGTCCATCCTTTAGCGAAAAAAATTATTTACTTGGAAGTAGAATATTGCAAGACCAAATTGAAATTGCTGAAACTAAAGACAAAGAAAGTAAAGTTGATGCTTTGGTAGAATTATATAACCAATACGATAAATATTTTCCGAATAATAAAAACGGTAATTACGAAAAAAGAGCCATTGCACTTTATACTTACAAAGTTGGAAAACCAGAGGCACTTTACTCTTATTTGAATCAAGCTTTTGAAAAAGAAAAAGAAACTTTTTCTAATTCTCAAGCATTGTATACTTATTTTGAAATGTATTTTGCAAAATATAAAGAGTACAAATCTTCAATTTCTTTAGATACTCTTTTAGATAAATATAATGAAGTAAGTAGTTTAATTACTGCAAACAACAGAAAATTTCCGTTTAAAAAGGAAGAATACCAAAGGGTTTCTCTAGGAATAGATTTGCTTATGCAGAATATCTTAACTAAAGAAAATATTATTCCGTATGCGCAAAAAAAAATAGCAGAAAATTCTAATGACACTTCTTGGTTAGATACAACTGCTAGAGTACTTTCGGTGCAATGTAAAAGTAACCCAGTTTTTGAGAGTGTTGCTACTAAGTTAGACAAGACCAATCCATCTTCTAACTCGGCATACTATTTAGCCACCTATAATTTGAATACAGGAAATCAAGATAAAGCCATTGAATTTTATAAAAAATCAGCTGAATTGGCAGCCGATCCTTTAGAAAAAGCAACAACTTATTATTCCATTGCAACTATTTTATCATTATCCGATAAAGCTACAGCCGAAAAAATGGTATTAAATGCGCTTGCAAGTAATCCTACAAATGGAAGATATTATATTTTCTTGGCAAATTTATATGCAAATAGCGTAGACGAGTGTGGTACTAATCAAAATGAGAGAAAAGCAATTTATAAATTAGCTTCCAATACAGTTTTGAAAGCGACCCTTGTGGAACCAAGATTAAAACCAACAGCCAATTCAATGTCTTCTGAATACTTAAAAAAAGCAATTTTAGATGGAGATTCAAAAGTGAAATCGGTAAAAATTGGTTGTTGGATTCAGCAAACCATTCAGTTCTAAAGCATGACTTTCTTACCAAAAAATAGCATAATAAAACTCACTACTGCTTTAGTAGTATTTTTGATATTTTCTTGTGAAAGCAATTTTAAAGAAGTACAAAGATCAACTTTTTCTGAATTTGTACCTAGTGGCGAAGCCGATTCTATCAATATTAAATATACCGATTCGGGCAGAATTAAATCCATTTTAATTAGTCCTAAAATGTTGGATTATGCCACAGTAGAATTTCCGTTTACCGAATTTCCAAAAGGAATCCATGTAACTTTGTATGATGAAAATGGCAAACAAACCTTTGTGAAATCTAAATATGCTGTTTCTTTTAAAAATACAGATCTTATTGATTTACGCGGTACCGTAAAAATAACCAACGAAACTGGACAGGTTTTTGAAACCGAACAATTGTATTTTGATCAAAAAAACGAATGGTTTTACACCGAAAAATCCTATAAATTTACTGATCCTAAAGGTGTCTCCTTAGGTGAAGGAGTAGATTTTAGCAAAGATTTTAAAATAATAAATTCTCAAGGAGTTTCCGGAGAAGTAGAAAAACAATAACACTACTATGAATTACCTTAAAATAACAAAATATATTTACTTAATTATTGGATTTGTAATGGTCTACGATGCTATTTCAAAATGGAACGACGAAACCAAACCTTGGTTAAGTGTTATCCTTGCAGGGTTGGCATTTTTTACTTATTTTTTTAGAACTAAGTTTGCTAAAAAATTTGAAGATAGAGATAAGCAAAACAATTCTAAACAGTCCTAATGGAAATAGTTGTAATCGTTTCCTGTTTACTTCTTTGCGCCTTCTTTTCTGGAATGGAGATTGCTTTTGTATCCTCTAATAAAATTTATATTGAAATTGAAAAAAAACAAGATAATTTTCTTTCCAATATTTTAACCAAACTTACCGAAAAACCTTCCAAATTTATTGCGACTATGTTAGTTGGGAATAATATTTCTATGGTAGTTTATGGGTTTTTTATGGGCGATTTAGTAATGCAGTGGATTCAAAGATTACCCTATCATTTATTAGAATTCCCAAGCTTACTATTACAAACTGTCATTTCAACTTTAATTGTATTAATTACTTCTGAGTTTTTGCCAAAAGTATTTTTTCAATTATATGCTAATAGTCTGATGAAGTTTTTTGCGGTACCTAGCTATTTCTTTTATATTATATTCAATTATATTTCCACCTTTATCATTTGGATCTCCGATTCTATATTAAAGAAATTTTTTCATACCGAAGGCGATTATGTACCTTCTTATTTTAGTAAAGTTGAATTGGGAAATTATATTAATGAGCAAATGAGTTCTGTAGAAGATCATGAAAAAATGGATTCTGAAATTCAAATATTTCAAAATGCACTAGATTTTTCTAGTGTAAAGGCTCGTGAGATAATGACTCCAAGAACCGAATTAGTTGCTGTGGATATTTATGATTCTATTAATCAATTGAAAGAATTATTTGTTAATACTGGATATTCTAAAATAGTGGTCTATCAAAATTCTTTAGACGATATTATTGGTTATGTTCATTCTTTTGAGTTGTTTAAAAAACCCAAAACCATTAAATCGGTTATGATCTCTGTTGAATTTATTCCTGAAACTATTTTTATTAAAGATGCCTTGAATGTGCTAACCAAGAAAAGAAAAAGTATAGCGGTAGTTTTAGATGAATATGGAGGAACTTCGGGTATTATTACTGTAGAAGATATCATTGAAGAACTTTTTGGAGAAATTGAAGACGAACACGATAACGATGAGGAATTGATAGAAAAAAAATTGGAACAGAACATCTACATTTTTTCTGCTCGATTGGATGTAGAATATCTTAATCAAGAATATAAACTAAATATACCGGTAGTCGATTCTTACGGAACATTAGGAGGATTTATTGTGAATTCAACTAAAAAAATACCTCAAAAAGGAGCAGAAATATCCATTGACAACTTTCATTTTGTAATTGAAGAAGCAACAAATACTAAAATTGATGTGGTCAAAATGTCCGTATTTGAACAAGAATAAAAAAAAATTAACTATTTACTACAAATTATAGTCATACAATTATTATTATTTCACAGATAATTGTATTTTCGCAAACTGAAATAAAATTTAACATATATAAAAATGGCAGTTTTACAAAAAATTAGAAAACGTTCCGGATTACTTTTACTTGCTATTGGGTTTGCTCTATTAGCTTTTGTGGTTCAAGATTTGTTCACCAAAGGATTTAAAAGTCAATCTAAAGATGTAGGAAGTATCAACGGAAAAGATATATCTTTTGAACAATTTAGAATTAAGGTAGCCAATGCTGAAAAAAATGGGCAAAATGGTCAACCAGTAAGCCAAATTCAAGCAGCTAATCAAATGTGGGATCAAGAAGTTGCAATTGCTTTAATTTCGGAGCAATTTGAAAAAGCTGGAATACGCATAAGCGATAATAATATTATTGAAATATTTAAAAAAGATCCAAATATTGGACAAAATCCTGCTTTTTTAAATCAATTAGGTAAATTTGATTTGGCAAAATTCAAAGAATTTTTCAAAAACAATCCTGATCAAGCCAAAGCTTTTGAAGACCGTCAAACCGATGCAGAAATAAATGCTAAATACCAAGTCTATAGCACTATGATTAAAGCAGGTTTGTATGCTACAAATGCAGATGGTAAATTCAAATATAAATTAGAAGCCGACAAAATCAATTTTGATTATGTTTCTGTTTTATATTCTACGGTAAAAGACAGTGATGTTAAAGTTACAGATGCTGACATTTTAGAATACATGAAGAAAAACGAGAAAAAATTCAAATCCGAGGAAACTCGCGAAATTGAATACGTTTTAATTGAAGACAAGCCATCTCCTAAAGATGAAGCTGAAATGAAAGCTAAAATCAATGGACTATTGGTTGGTAGCGTAGTTTATAATAAAGAAACGGCAGTAAACGATACTTTGCCAAGTTTTAAAGCTGCTGCAAATGTTGCTGAATTTGTTGCCGAAAATTCAGACAAACCTTATGATTCAACTTACGTAAGCAAACAAGATTTGCCTGCAGAACACGCTGATAAATTATTTGCTTTGCCAGCAGGTGAAATTTACGGACCATACATTAACGGAAAATATTATTGCCTTTCTAAAGCAATGGGAAGAAAAGCTGGAGCAAAAGCAAAAGCAAGTCACATTTTAATTAGTTGGGAAGGTACTAAAGTGCCTAATAAAAAAGAAAAAAGAACTAAAGAACAAGCAAAAGCAAAAGCAGATATTTTATTGGCTCAAGCACTCGCAAATCCTGGAAGTTTCATGATGCTAGCATTAACTAATTCCGATGATTCTTCTGCACAACAAGGTGGAGATTTAGGATATTTTGCTCCAGGACAAATGGTAAAACCATTTAATGACTTTGTTTTTAATAATCCAGTAGGAAAAATTGGTTTAGTAGAATCTGAATTTGGATACCATATTATTAATGTTACTGATAAGCAAGATGCTATTCGTTTAGCAACTGTTGCTCAAAAAATTGAACCGTCTGAGGCTACTATTAACGAAATCTATACCAAAGCAACTAAATTTGAAATGGATGCTAACAGTAATAAAGATTTTGCTGCTGTTGCTAAAGCTGCTAAATTAACGGTTAATCCAGCTGTAAAAGCAAAAGCAATGGACGAAGCATTTGGTACTGCAGGAAATCAAAGACAAATTATAAAATGGGCTTACACTAGCGACACTAATGTTGGTGATGTAAAAAGATTTGAAGTTGTAAACGTTGGTAATGTAATTGCTCGTTTGAAAAAAATTAACGAAAAAGGATTAATGACTGTTGAAGATGCTAAACCATCTGTTGAAGGAATTCTAAAAAATAAAAAGAAAGCAGAGAAAATTATTGCTAAAATGAAAGGTTCTTCACTTGAATCTATTGCTGCTGCAAATGCAACAACCGTTCAAAATGCACCAGCAGCTTCAGTTGAAAATTCTGTTTTAGCTAATGTAGGAGCAGAACCTAAAGTGGTTGGAGCTGCATTTGGAACCCCTACAAATAAATTATCTGCAACAGTAGAAGGAAATTCAGGAGTATATGTAGTTAAAACTAAATCGTTAACTAAAGCGCCCAAATTACCTAAATACGATGAATATGTTGCTAAATTAAAAGCAGCCAATGCTCAAGCAGCAGGAAGAGTTTTTCCGGCTTTGAAAAATGACGCTAAAATTGACGATAATAGATTAGAATTTTATTAGTAGATAAAGGTTAATCGAAACATAAAAAAATCCCGTTCTCAAAAAGAATGGGATTTTTTGATTATAAATCTAGACGTATTATAATATCATATCACCATACGGAATAACAATCCCATAACCTCTATCTTTAAAATAATTGGTTGGATCTTCTTTTGCAATAGCTAAAATAAAATCGCCACCCCAAGCCCCAAGACTTTTTATCACCCCATCAAAATCTTCAAATAGCGCTTCTTGCACGGTTAGTAATTCTAAAACATTACTCATCTCTATTTCATGTTTTTGCAATGCTAAAGCAAATTCTTTTGCTTCTTTAGAATTTGCTATCGTCTCAGTAATTGCATTGATTTTGATAATGGTATTTTCAATAGAACCTTGTTTTTCGAGATACGAAGCAATTGCTTCTTTACTACTTTGTTTTTTATTCAGATAAATAAAATATATTTTATCCGTAAAATCGGGATGAAAATCTATTGTTTTCACCACAGGTTTATCCTCTATAAGTTGGTATAGAATCGCCGAATCATTTTGAGCACAGGCAAGGTCATAGCCACTTCCTCCAAAACTGTTTTTAAGCAGTTCGTAAGCATCAATATCTAGCCATTGTGCAATATTGTTAATTAATGTAGAAGAAGTGCCTAATCCCCAAAATTTAGGAAAAGTCAATTCGGTTGTAATTCTGTAACCATTGGACTTGGTAACAAAATTAGAATTTAATTTATAAGCTTCGTGCAATATTTCAATTAAGGTATTTTTAATTTTGTAAATCTCAGAAAATTTTTCCTTCTCGATTATAGAAGAAAATGAAATAGTTTCTTCAAACCAAATACTTCCATCATGATCATGACTTTTCCAATGAATTAAATCATTTTCAGAATCTTCAACAATAAGATTTTGCCCAAATTTTGTTGGTAATGCCAATGCCCTAGCACCATTCAATACTACATATTCTCCTGTTATTAATAATTTTCCGTTGCTGTAATATGTTTTTTTCATAGTCATTTCGTGGCAAGAAGTAATCGTATCAATTATTTTTCCGTGAGAGTTTTAAACTCTGACGGAGTTAAAAGCTTTTCTAATTTACTTTCTTAAATTTTCAATTAAATCTACTACAGAAGAATGGGACACTGTATTTTGCTCGAAATGTTTGGCAATCAATTTTCGTTCTTCGATTGTGGCTTGGTATTGATTAAGAATATTATTCAAGTGCATTTTCATGTGTCCTTCTTGAATTCCGGTGGTAGTTAAAGATCGTAAGGCAGCAAAATTTTGTGCCAAACCAGTTACTGCTACTAGTTGCATTAATTCATGAGCAGATGGTTTCCCTAATATTTCTAAAGCCATTTTCACTAAGGGATGTAAAGAAGTTAGGCCGCCTACAGTTCCTAATGCTAATGGAATTTCCATCCAAAACGTGAAAATACCATTTTCTATTTTGGCGTGCGAAAGGCTAGAATATTTTCCGTTTCTAGAGGCATAGGCATGAACGCCTGCTTCTACAGCTCGGAAATCATTTCCAGTTGCAAGCACAACGGAATCTATCCCATTCATTATGCCTTTATTATGAGTAACCGCTCGAAAAGGTTCAATTTCAGCTATAGAAACTGCTTGCACAAATTTCTCGGCAAATTCTTGCGGGTATTCTATTTTTTTTTCTGCTAAATCTGCTACTTTACAAGAAACCTCGGCGCGAACGATACAATTTGGAACATAATTAGAAAGAATACTCATTACTATCTGAAGGTTTTTTTCTTCATCGGTAAACGATATCATTGTTTGCGCTTCTTCTTTTAAGGTTTTCGCCAATTGTTCCAAACACGAATTAATAAAATTTGCACCCATGCTGTCTTTTGTTTCAAAAGTAACATGTAGTTGAAAATAGTTCGCTAATTCTTCGGTTTTATTTCGAAGTTCAATATCTAAAATTCCACCACCTCTTTTTTGCATGTTTTTGGTAATGCTCTCGGTGGCGGTAAAGAATTTGGGTTTTATTTGATGAAAAAAAGCTTCTAATTTGGACACATCCCCAGTATAGATAAAATGTACTTGTCCAATTTTCTCAGAACTCAAAACTGTAGTTTTAAATCCGCCACGGGTACTCCAATATTTAGCCGATTTAGCCGCAGCAGCCACTACCGAGCTTTCCTCAATTACCATCGGAATAGAATAGTATTTTCCGTTTACCAAAAAATTAGGTGCGATGCCCATAGGAAGATAGAAATTGGTAATAGTATTTTCTATAAACTCATCGTGAAGTTGCTGTAATTTACTGTCAGTATTCCAGTATTGTTTTATTGTAATAATAGCTTCTTCCGGATTAGTGAAATAGGTAGTAGCAATCCAATTAATTTTTTCTTCTTTAGTTAATTTAGAAAATCCCGATATTGCTGTGTTCATCATATTTTTCATCTTGAATGCAAATATATAAAATAGAGATTGTAAATTTAATATTTTAAAATTATTAAACTAGGATAACAAATATAGTACTATCTATACAAGAATAAGATTACCCATATTTAAAAATTTCTTTTACGGTCTCTTCATAATTTCGAAGACTCTTTGCTTTTTTGATGTTTTTGGCAACTTTATGAGGATTGGAAAAAGTAGTTGAAAAATATTCCCACAAATGGTGCATTTTTAATAAGATATGCGTGGCTCCCGATAAGGATTCACTATATCCTTGATAAAGTGTTTCATGAAATTCGCTGAATAATTCCATTTTGTTTTTTGGATATTCTAAAGTATCGTTTTTAATCATGCTAGGCAAAAAAGGATCTGAAATTAACCCTCTACCAATCATCCAATGGTCTATGGTAGGAAATCGCTCTTGCATTTCTCTAAATTTAGATACCGAAGTAATGTCGCCATTATAATACAGCTTGTGTTTGGTGTTGTCAATGCATTGTTGAAAGGCGTCTAAATGAACACCTCCCTTGTAAAGTTGTTTTCCAATACGTGCATGAATTGCAATATTTTTTATTGGATAGGTATCTAATATTGGTAGAACATTAAGAATTTCATCAGTAGTGTCATATCCCAAACGCATTTTCATGGATACAATAATATCCGATTCGGAATGTACTTTGTTAAGAATGGCATTAATTTTTTCCGAATCACTAATCAATCCAGACCCCATTCCGCATTTGGTAACCATTGGATAGGGGCAACCTAAATTCCAATTCAATTCCTTGTAGCCAAGTTCTTGAACATATTTTGCTACAAATAAAAATTCCTCTGCATCATTGGTTATTATTTGAGGAATTACCTCTAAACTCGAATTGTTTTCCGGAAGCAAATCACGTTCATAAGAAGGTTTAATTAGCAACTTTCCATTCAAGCGGATATAAGGCGAATAGTAGGTATCAATTCCGCCAAAATACTTGTTTAAAGCATTTCTAAAACGAAAGTCGGTAAATCCTTGTAAAGGTGAAGATAGTAGGGTGTAGCTCATGAAACTTGTTGTTGTACAAACATAATACTCTTTTACTTAGTTATTGTCTATAGATGGATTTATTTTAACATAAATACTTTTCAACTTGCTGATTTTTATCATATTTATTGTTCCAGTTACCTTGTAATTTTATACTATAAAAATAAAAAGTCATGAAACAAATAGTCCCCGTGTCAACTATAATGACCAAAAATGTAGTTAAGTTGCATTTGAGTGATGATTTAACAAAAGCAGAGAGTTTGTTTAAAAAACACCACATTAGGCATATTCCGGTAGTTAATGGGAATCTTATTGTTGGGATGTTGAGTTATACCGATTTGCTTCGTATTTCTTTTGCCGATGCTATTGATGAAGAAGAACAAGAAATAGATGTTATGGTTTATAATATGTTTTCGATAGAACAAGTTATGGCTAAAAATCTAGTAAAAGTTTCTC
>CANGCT010000052.1 GCA_947452415.1 Flavobacteriaceae bacterium | reverse complement strand
GATGGATACTTCTTTCAACATCACCATGCAACCTTTTAGGTCTCTTGTTGGCGATATGGTAAATGACGAACAAAAAAATCTAGGCTATTCGTTGCAAAGTGCTCTTATCAATTTTGGAGCTGTATTTGGTTCTTTACTTCCTTGGATGCTAACAAAAGCGCATGTAGCTAATGTACCAGCCGCTGGAGAAAAAGTTGCCGATTCGGTTATTTGGTCTTTTTACATTGGAGGAGCTATTTTATTACTAAGTGTTCTTTGGACGGTTTTCAGAACCAAAGAATATGCTCCTAAAGAACATGCCCTATACAATAATATCGATTTAGAAACTGCAGAGAAAAAAGAGAAATCTACTATTTTTACGCTTATTTCTAATGCTCCAAAAATATTTTGGCAATTGGGTGTGGTTCAGTTTTTTTCCTGGTTTGCTCTTTTCTTAATGTGGGTTTACACCACAAGAGCTATCGCTAACCAAGTATGGGGAGCAGAAGCTTTAGATGCAAAATCACTTGGGTTTAACGAAGCAGGAGATTGGACAGGAGTTATGTTTGCATTTTATAGCGCTATTGCTGCTATTTTCGCATTACTAATTCCTACTATCGCGAAAGCTATCGGTAGAAAAAAAACATACAGCTTTTCACTTCTTTTTGGAGGTTTAGGATTGATTTCAATGTTTTTAATGCACGATAAAAATTTATTATTACTATCTATGATTGGAGTTGGATTTGCTTGGGCTGCAATTTTAGCAATTCCCTATGCCATGTTGTCCAGTTCCTTACCAGCAGAAAAAATGGGCGTTTACATGGGATTGTTTAATGCTACCATCACTATTCCGCAAATTGCTGCAGGAGTATTAGGAAGTACTTTAATTGCTCTATTTGGAGGTTCCCCAATTATTATTATTGTAATAGCTGGTATCTCAATGGCTATTGCAGGTTTAGCAGTGTTTTTTGTTAAAGAAAAAACAGAATTATCACATTAAATTAAAATGACAAATAAAAAAGCATTCCTATTCGATCTTGACGGAGTAATTGTAGATACTGCCAAATACCATTTTTTGGCTTGGCAAAAATTATCCCAAGAACTTGGAATAGAATTTACTCCAGAACACAACGAACAATTAAAAGGAGTTAGCCGCGTTCGTTCGTTAGATATTATTTTGGAACTCGGAAATATCCAAGCTTCTCAAGAAGATAAAAACAAATGGCTTATCCAAAAAAATGAAGATTATCTATCGTATTTAGTAGATATTGATGAAAGTGAAATTTTACCAGGAGTACTTCCTGTTTTGCATTATTTAAAAGATAAAAACCAACTAATAGCACTTGGTTCAGCAAGTAAAAACGCGAGACCAATATTAGAAAAATCAGGCATACTTTCTTTATTTGATGCTATTGTAGATGGAAACGACGTTACTAACGCTAAACCAGATCCCGAAGTTTTCTTGCAAGCAGCAAAAAAACTAAATTCTACCAACGAAAATTCAATTGTTTTTGAAGATTCTGTTGCAGGAATTCAAGCAGCCAACACTGCCAATATGATTAGTATTGGAATAGGTGATGCTGCTACATTACATGAAGCAAAATACATATTTAAAGATTTTACCTTTATTGATTTTTCATTTATTGAATCGTTAATAAACTAATTTTTGTTTCAAGTTTTAAGTTTCAGGTTTTAAGTTCGACTTAACCTGAAACTTTAAACCTGAAACTTTTTTAAACAAAACATAATGAATCAAGATTATATAAAACCAGACAATTGGTCGATTATTGAAGAAGGATTTGATGCCGAAAGCGTAAAATCATCGGAGAGTTTGTTCAGTATCGGAAACGGTGCCATGGGGCAAAGAGCCAATTTTGAAGAAACCTATTCTGGTGAAACTTTTCAAGGAAGTTACATTGCCGGAATTTACTATCCCGACAAAACCAAAGTGGGCTGGTGGAAAAATGGCTATCCAGAATATTTTGCAAAAGTATTAAATGCACCAAACTGGATTGGAATTAACATCGAAATCAATGGCGAAAGTTTAGATTTAGCCAAATGCAAATCGGTTGCTAATTTCCGAAGAGAATTAAATATGAAAGAAGGAATATATTTCCGTTCTTTTGAAGCTACTTTACAAAACGGAACTGAAATTAGAGCAAAAATCACTCGTTTTCTTTCTTTAGATTTAGATGAATTGGGCGTTATTAATTTTGAGATTGTACCATTAAATGGGGATGCCAAAATTACTTACCAACCTTATCTAGATGCTGGAGTTCAAAACGAAGATGCTAACTGGGAAGAAAAATTCTGGGAACCATTAGAGGTTACTAATGCTAATAATGAGGCTTTTGTATCTGCAAGAACATTTAAAACCCATTTTACAGCAACTACTTTCATGCAAAACACCATTTTGCTAGAAAGCAATAACTTGAATTGTACTCCATCTGCTGTTGAAAAAACTGCCAATAGAATTCAATTCACTTATGAAGTTACTGTTGCTAAAGGGCAAACTAGTGCTATTCAAAAACTTGGTGGCTATACGGTTTCCTTAAATCACGAAAACACGCAAGTTGCTGCTCAAAAAGTAATTATAAAAGGACTTGAAATTGGTTATTCTCAACTAATAGAAAATCAAAAGCAGGCTTGGGCAAAAATCTGGGAAATGAGTGACATCACTATTGATGGCGATGTTAAAGCACAACAAGGAATTCGTTTTAATATTTTCCAATTAAACCAGACCTATTTAGGTAAAGATTCCCGTTTGAATATCGGTCCAAAAGGATTCACTGGCGAAAAATATGGCGGTTCTACTTATTGGGATACCGAAGCGTATTGCATTCCGTTTTACATGGCGACCAAAGACCAACAAGTTGCAAGAAACTTATTGACCTATCGTTACAATCAATTGGACAAAGCCATTGAAAACGCAGCCAAATTAGGTTTCAAAAATGGTGCAGCTTTATACCCAATGGTTACCATGAATGGCGAAGAATGCCATAACGAATGGGAAATTACTTTTGAAGAAATTCATAGAAATGGAGCGATTGCTTTTGCTATTTTCAACTACTACCGTTACACCGGAGATTATTCCTATATCCCTGAAAAAGGATTGGAAGTTCTTATTGCCATTGCTCGTTTTTGGCACCAAAGAGCCACCTACTCTACTCACAGAAATCAATATGTAATTCTAGGAGTAACAGGCCCTAACGAATATGAAAATAACGTAAACAATAATTTTTATACTAATTATTTAGCGAAATGGAGTATCGATTATGCCATCGAACAAATTAATAAAACCGAAAAAGAATATGCTTCCGATTTTACTCGAATAATGAGTAAAGTACTTTTAGATAAAGCCGAAATAGCCCATTGGAAAGCAGTTGCCGACAATATGTATTTCCCTTATTCTGAAGAACATGAAGTATATTTACAACAAGACGGATTCTTAGATAAAGAATTAGTAAAAGTACATGATTTAAATAAATCGGAACGTCCAATTAACCAGAAATGGTCTTGGGATAGAATTTTACGTTCACCTTACATCAAGCAAGCAGATACTTTACAAGGTTTTTACTTCTTTGAAGATCATTTCACCAAAGAACAATTAGAAAAACATTTTAACTTTTACGAACCATTTACAGTGCATGAAAGTTCGCTTTCTCCTTGTGTTCACTCTATTCAGGCTGCTCTATTAGACAAAATGGATATGGCATACACCTTTTATTTAAGAACTTCTCGTTTGGATTTAGATGATTATAACAAAGAAGTAGAAGAAGGATGTCACATTACTTCTATGGCAGGTACTTGGATGAGTATTGTAGAAGGATTTGGCGGAATGCGTGTCAAAGAAAACACCTTACATTTCGAACCAAAAATTCCTAAAGAATGGGAAGGGTATTCTTTTAAAATCAATTTTAGAAATCAAATTTTAAAAGTAGCAGTTAACCATAAAGAAACTAGTTTTCATTTGGAAGGCAACAAAGAAATAAAAGTATTTGTTAAAGGAAAAGAAATTTTAGTGGAACCAAATAGTTTGGTAACGGTTTAATTTAAACTATTTTAATAATTTAACGATTAAGGTATTAAGAAAAATTAAGAATAAAACTTAATTAACCTTAATACCTTAATGATTTAAAAATGAAAACTATGACAAAAAAAGAAGTAACACAATTATCTTACGAAATTGTAGGTTGTGCTATAAAAGTGCACAAAAAACTTGGTCCTGGTTTGTTGGAAAGTATTTATGAAGAATGTTTAAAATATGAATTATTAAAAAAAGGATTTGATGTAAAACAACAAGTTCCGATAAAAATTGAATATGATGATTTGATTTTAGAAAAAGAATATCGTTTTGACTTATTGGTAAATGATTGTGTTGTTGTTGAATTAAAAACAGTGGATAAATTTGAGCCTATACATGAAGCAATTATTTTATCTTACATGAATATTTTAGAAATTCCACAAGGATTACTAATCAATTTCAAAACAACAAATATTACAAAATCAACAAAACCATTTGTGAATGACTATTACAGAATGCTTGATGACGAATAAATTTATTGAAACTATTACTTAATGAATCTTAATACCTTATTGGTTTAAAACAAAATCATGAAAAAAATCTTCTTCTTTTTACTCATCACCTCTATTTCTTTCGCTCAAATTGACAAAATAGAACCACCATTTTGGTATAGTGATATGAATCTTTCCGATGTTCAAATTATGTTCTACGGAAAAAACATTGCTCAAAACGAAGTATCCGTTTCCAATGGACTTGTCATTAAAGGTGTTCAAAAAACCGAAAATCCAAACTATGTTTTTGTAACCATCGACACTAAAAATGTTGCGGCTAAAGACTTTGTTTTTACTTTCAAAAACAAAAACAAATCGTTTACCCAAAACTATTCGCTAAAAGCAAGAAGAGAAAATTCTAGCTTACGCAAAGGTTACGATAGTTCCGATTTGATTTATCTTATCATGTCCGATCGATTTGCAAACGGAAATACAAACAACGACAGCACTAAAGAAACCAGCGAAAAAGCCGATAGAACTAAAATAGATGGTCGTCATGGTGGTGATATTGAAGGAATTATAAAAAATTTAGATTACATAAAAGACCTTGGAGCAACCGCTGTTTGGCCTACCCCACTTTGTGAAGACAATGATGACAGAGGTTCGTACCATGGTTATGGGCAATCGGATGTTTACAAAATAGATTCCCGTTTTGGAAGCAACGAAGATTACCTTCGATTGAGTTCAGAATTGCACCAACGAGGCATGAAAAACATCATGGATTATGTTACAAACCATTGGGGTTACAAACATTGGATGATGAACGATTTGCCAACTTACGATTGGATCCATCAATTTCCAGGATACAAACAAACAAACTATAAAATGACCACACAATTTGACACTAATGCTTCTGCATCTGATACCAAATTATGTATGGATGGCTGGTTTGTAAAATCGATGCCCGATTTGAACCAATCCAATCCGTTAGTGCTAAAATATCTGACACAAAATGCCATTTGGTGGATTGAATATGCCGATTTAGACGGTTTTCGTGTGGATACTTATTCGTATTGCGATAAAGAAGGAATTTCAAAATGGACCAAAGCCATTACCGATGAATATCCTTATTTTAATATTGCTGGAGAAGTTTGGTTTTACAATCAAGCAAATATTGCCTACTGGCAAAAAGACAGCAAAATTGCAGCAATCCAAAATTACAACTCCAATTTACCAAGTGTAATGGATTTTACACTTCAGGGTGCAATAAATGGAGGCGTTTTCAATGAAAACAAGCCCAATTGGAACACTGGAATGATTAAAATTTATGAAAACTTTACTAATGATTTTTTATATCCAAACACTAACAATATATTGGTTTTTGCCGAAAATCACGATACCGATCGCTTCAATAACATCTACAAAAATGATTTTCAAAAATACCAAATGGCAATGACTTTAATTGCTACAGTTAGAGGTATTCCACAAATATATTATGGCTCTGAAATTGGAATGGCAGGAAGCAAAAGTTTAGGCGATGGCGATATTCGACATGATTTTCCTGGTGGATGGAAGAACGATACCAACAACGCTTTCACCAATGCAGGACGTAATGAAGAACAACAAAAATTTCACGATTTTACTTCAAAATTATTCAATTGGAGAAAAACAAAATCCGTTATTCATACTGGTAAAACAACACATTACATTCCCGAAAACAATACTTATGTATATTTTAGATACAATGATTCGGAAAGTGTGATGGTGGTAATCAACAACAATTCGGAAAAGCAAACTTTCAAAACCAACCGATTTAAAGAAAACACTTCAAACTACAATACAGGAACGGATGTCCTTACCGGAAAATCAATTGACTTGAAAAATGATATTGAAATAGAAGGCAGGTCTGTTTTAATATTGGAATTAAAATAAAAGTATAATAAACAAAACCTCAATGGGGTTTAAAACCTTTGGGGTTTAACCAAAATAACTATGAAAAAACTAATTGTTTTATTACTAATCACCACCTTTTCCTTTGCGCAAAATATAAATAGAAAATACATTTCCCATACTTGGAAAAAAAACATATTAGAAATCAAAACCAACGATGGTTCCTATCAAATAAAACCCTTATCGGATAATATTGTTGAAACCTCATTTATACCAAATGGAGAAACCTTCAATCCAATTTCACATGCCGTTGTTGCATCCGAAATAAAAAAATTACATAAAAGTAAATGTGCCAATTTACCCAATTGGATTGTTTTATCAAGTGAAAACATCAACGTAAGAATAACCAAATTTCCGTTTAAAATCACCTATTTATATACGGATAGTGAAATTCTTTCGGAAAAAAATGGTTATGTTAAAAAAGATGGTTTAGAAACTATCGATTTCAACATAACTCCCGATGAAAAACTATATGGTGGTGGCGCAAGAGCATTAGAAACAATGAACCGTCGTGGCAACAGATTACAATTGTACAATCGTGCAAGTTATGGCTACGAAACCCATGCCGAATTAATGAATTTTTGCATTCCAGTAATGATTTCATCAAATAATTATGCCATTCATTTTGATAATCCTTCTATTGGTTATTTGGATTTAGATTCTAAAAAAGACAATACCTTGACTTACGAAACTATTTCTGGCAGAAAAACCTACCAAGTAATTGTAGGCGATTTGGATACCAATTATACCGAACTTACAGGAAGACAACCATTACCACCAAGATGGGCATTTGGAAATTTTTCCTCACGATTTGGATACCATTCGCAAGAAGAAGTAGAAAAAACAATCCAAAAATTTGAAGAAAATAAAATTCCAGTAGATGCTATAATTTTAGATTTATACTGGTTTGGAAAAGGCATTAAAGGAACCATGGGAAATTTGGATTGGGATAAAGAAAACTTTCCAAATCCAGAGAAAATGATAGCCGATTTGAATAAAAAAAATATCAAAACTATTCTAATAACCGAGCCTTTTATTTTAACGTCTTCTTCCAAATGGCAAGAAACAGTGAATAAAAAAGTATTGGCTACAAATGTTGATGGAACTCCTGCAACTTGGGATTTCTATTTTGGAAATACCGGAATTGTAGATATTTTCAAACCCGAAGGAAAAAAATGGTTTTGGGATGTTTACAAACGATTAATTACCCAAGGAATTGGTGGTCTTTGGGGCGATTTAGGCGAGCCCGAAGTTTTTCCTGCCACAGCAATTACCGCTGGTGGAAAAGCCGATGACGTGCACAATATTTACGGACACAATTGGGCAAAACTAATTGCTGATGGCTATAAAAAAGATTTTCCTACTAGCCGACCATTCATTTTAATGCGTGCTGGATATTCCGGAAGTCAACGTTTTGGAATGATTCCGTGGAGTGGCGATGTGAGCAGAACTTGGGGCGGATTGCAAAGTCAAGTAGGAATTGCTGTTCAAATGGGAATGCAAGGAATGGCCTACATGCACTCCGATTTAGGCGGATTTGCAGGCGATTATTTTGATAACGAATTGTATTTACGTTGGTTACAATATGGAGTTTTTACACCAATATTTCGTCCGCATGCGCAAGAAGATGTAGCTTCAGAAGTAGCATATAAAGATATCGTTACCAAAGTAAAAGCCAAGAAACAAGTGGAATTACGTTACCAATTATTGCCGTACAATTATACTTTGGCTTTTGAAAACAACCAAACAGGCAAGGCGTTAATGCGACCATTTTATTTCAAAAATGAAAACAATCCGTTGCAAAACGATATAAAATCAGATCAATATTATTGGGGAAATAGTTTTTTAGTAAAACCAATAACTAGAGCTAATGTAACGGAAACCGAAGTACAATTTCCTAACACAAGTGGCAATTGGTTTGATTATTATTCGGATAAAGAATACAAATCCAATACCACAGAAAAAATTGCAGTTACGGAAGACCATATTCCAGTTTTTGTGAACGGTGGAAGTTTTATCCCTAAGATTAAAACCATCCTAAATACTAGTGAATATTCTTTAGATACTTTCGATTTGCATTACTATTTTGATGCAACAATGCCTTCTTCTTCTGGAGAATTGTACAACGATGATGGCACCACTCCAAATGCTTATGAAAAAGGAGAATACGAATTACTTACTTTCAACAGCCACATTGCAAAAAACGTTTTAAAAATTAATTTTTATACTGAAGTTGGAAAGAAATTTATTTCAAAAGCAAAAAATGTAAACTTAGTAATTCATAATATCCATGCTAAAAGAATTTTTGTAAATGGACAAGAACGGCTTTACAAAACATTTAATAATCCTCTGGAAATCTCGATCCCTTGGGAAAAAGGAACTAATCCAGAAATAAAAATAGAATATTAAATTATGATTAAAAAGATAACAACATTCGCTTTATTGGCTTTTCTAATTTGCGGAAATTCCTTTGCTCAAAAAAAGAAAACCGCAGCTACCAAAACTCCTTTTCTTTGGGAAAATGCTAACGTTTATTTTCTATTAACCGATCGTTTTAATAATGGCGATAAAACCAACGACCACACTTTTAACAGAACTAAAGAAACAGGAAAACTTCGCGGTTTTGAAGGTGGCGATATTCGTGGAGTGATTCAAAAATTAGACGAAGGATATTTTGATAAATTAGGAACTACCGTAATTTGGATGACTCCAATTGTAGAACAAATTCACGATGGCGTAGACGAAGGAACCGGATTTTCTTATGGCTTTCATGGCTATTGGACTAGAGATTGGAGTTCGCTAGACCCAAGTTATGGTACTAAAAAAGACTTAGCAGAATTGGTTGAAAAAGCCCACGCCAAAGGAATTCGCATCATGCTAGATGCCGTAATAAATCATACTGGTCCAGTTACTGCAGAAGATACTGTGTATCCAAGTGATTGGGTTCGAACTTCCCCAAAATGCACCTACCAATCGTATGACACCTACATCAATTGTACTTTGGTTGAAAATCTTCCCGATGTAAAAACCGAAAGCAATGACAATGTTGCCCTTCCTCCTTTTTTGGTTGAAAAATGGAAAAAAGAAGGCCGTTACGATAAGGAAGTTGCCGAATTAGATGCGTTTTTCAAGAAAACTGGTTACCCTCGTGCACCTAAATTTTATATCATGAAATGGCTATCCGATTATATCAGAAATTATGGTATAGACGGCTATCGCGTAGATACTGCCAAACATACTAAAGAAGATGTTTGGGCCGATTTCCGTAAAGTGTGTGATTTGGCTTTTGCCGAATTTAAAACTAAAAATCCTAAAAAGGTATTGGATAACAATCCGTTTTTTATGGTTGGCGAAGTTTATGGCTATAACATTGGAGGAAAAAAATTATATGATTTCGGAGATAAAAAAGTTAACTATTTTGAAAATGGATTTACAGGATTAATCAATTTTGCTTTTCCTTATGAATCCAAAATGGGGTACGAAGAATTGTTTTCTAAATATTCTACTATTTTGAATTCTGATTTAAAAGGAAATACCGTAATGAACTATATTTCCTCTCATGACGACAGCAATCCATTTGATAAAAAACGAGAAAAAACATTAGAAAGCGCGACCAAATTATTATTGACGCCTGGAGTTTCACAAACCTACTACGGAGATGAAAGTGCTCGTTCTTTAGATATTGTAGGAACTCAAGGCGATGCAACCTTACGTTCGTTTATGAATTGGGAAGACATTAAAACCAATCCTAAAACTGCTGAAGTAGAATTGCATTGGCAAAAACTAAGTAACTTTAGAAAAAACCATCTTGCCGTTGGAGCTGGAATTCATGCCGAAATTTCGAGTACACCTTATGTTTTCAGCAGAACATTAGTTAAAGAAAAACTTAACGATGCAGTTGTAATTGGTTTGGATTTACCTAAAGGTCCAAAAGAGATTTCTGTTGGAAGTATTTTCAAAAACGGGAACAAAGTTAAAGATGCTTATTCTGGGAAAACTTCTATCGTTAAGGATGGAAAAGTAACTTTAATCACTAACTTTTCTATTATACTTCTAGAAAAATTATAAATCTAAATATTTTGCCCGATTATAATATTTCTAAATTTTATCTCAATAATTATATGGCTTAACAAAGAGAACCGTTAGTTTTCGGACAATAATAAAATATAAAACAAATACCTATTTAAAACTGCCTCACTAAAGCATTTTTTTTGGTTATAAAAATGTTAAATAGCGCTCAGCCTAAAAAAATAATTGTAAATTTAGTACATACCAATTAAAGAATAACTAAATTAAATCTCTATTTATGGCGTTCGATTATATTGAAATAGAAAGAGTGGCAAAACTTACCAAAGAAGAATTTATCGAAAATTATTACAAACCACAAAAGCCTGTAGTAATTACCAATCAAATTGAAGATTGGCCTGCTTTTACCAAATGGGATTTTAACTTTTTAAGAGAAGTAGCCGGTGACAAAATGGTTCCGTTATATGACAGTCGAAAAACCGATTATACCAAAAAAGTAAACGAACCCGATTTCACAATGACTATGTCGGAATACATTGATATTCTTGAAAAAGGTCCAACCGATTTGCGTATTTTCCTTTACGACTTAATGAAAGAGGCTCCAACAATGAAAGCCGACATGAAATGGCCTGACTTAGGTATTCATCTTTTAAAAAGTTTACCCTTATTGTTCTTTGGAGGTCAAGGTGCTAAGGTATTTATGCACTATGACATCGATTTCCCTAATATCTTTCACATTCATTTTGACGGCAAAAAACAATGTGTGTTGGTAGATCCTAAAGAAACCAAATACATGTACCGCCTGCCCTATTCATGGATTTGCAATGAAGATATTGACTTTGACAATCCTGATTTTGAAAAATTTCCTGCTTTAAAACAGATTAAACCCTACATCACCCATCTCAACCATGGTGAAATGCTTTACATGCCCGAAGGTTGGTGGCATTATATGAAATACTTAACTCCTGGGTTTTCATTAAGTTTGCGCTCTTTAGCAGGAAAACCTAGCAATTTAATGAAAGGATTTGCCAATGTTGCTATCATCCGTCATTACGACAATTGGATGCGCAAACGCAGAGGGCAAGCATGGCTAGACTATAAAGACCAAGAATCTATTCGTAGAACCAATGCCTTATTAAAATAATGTTGAAAATTGGACATCGCGGTGCCAAGGGCCATGTTGCAGAAAACACATTAGCCTCTTTTGCAAAAGCAATCGAACTTAATGTAGATGTAATAGAATTGGATGTAAACACCAGTTTCGATGGAGAAATAATGGTTATTCATGATGAAACTTTAAACCGAACCACAACCAAAAGAGGTTTTGTATCCGATTATTCAGCATCCGAATTAAAAAAACTAGGAATTCCAACTTTAGAAGAAGTAATCCTTTTTGTAAATAGGAGATGTATTATCAACATTGAAATAAAAGAGCTAAGTGCCACTCCAAAAGTTCTCCAAATAATTGAAAAATTGGTAAACGAGAAGCATTGGAAATACAATCAATTTCAGATTTCGAGTTTTATTTGGGAAACTTTAGGAGAAGTTTCAAAACTAAATTCAAAAATATCCATCGGAGTATTAACAGAAGCTTCCATAAAAAAAGCGCTTGCTTTTGCTATCCAAATAAAAGCACATTCTATAAATCCGTATTTTAAATTATTGAATTCAGAAAATGTGACCCTTATCCATAGAAACGGATTTAAAATCTACACTTGGACGGTAAATACTCCAGAAGACCTTATATTTGTAAAATCATTAAACGTTGATGGAATAATTTCTGATTTTCCAGATCGAATTTAACCGCAAAGATGCAAAGTTTTTAGCAAAGAATGCAAGGTAATTAATTGCATACTTCCCTAATTTCTTTAATGGTTTAAAAATAAAATATGAATTCAAAATACGATATAATTATTGTAGGTGGTGGTGCAGCAGGATTTTTTACAGCAATTAACCTTGTAGAAAAAAATCTAAAACTAAAAGTTGCCATTTTAGAACGTGGGAAAGAAGTTTTGAGTAAAGTCAAAATTTCAGGTGGTGGCAGATGCAACGTTACCCATGCTTGTTTTATACCTAACGATTTAGTAAAATTTTATCCGCGTGGCGAAAAAGAACTTCGGGGTCCGTTCCATCAATTTTGCTCTGGAGATACCATCGAGTGGTTTGAAAAACATGGAGTAGAACTAAAAATTGAAGACGATGGCAGAATGTTTCCCGTTTCCAATTCTTCCGATACAATAGTAGATTGCTTCTTAACAGCAACCCAAAAACTCGGCATCGATATCCTCACAGGACAAAGCGTGCAATCTATTTTTAAAGCTAAAGATTATTGGAAAGTAGAAACCACAACCGAAAATTATTCTTGTCAAAATTTAATCCTAACCACCGGAAGCAATCCAAAAATTTGGGAAATGCTTGCCAATATTGGACATTCCATCATCCCTCCTGTGCCTTCTTTATTCACTTTTAACATCGGAGACAAACGAACAAAAGATTTAATGGGCGTTTCGGCAATGGCATCCGTAAAGGTAAAAAACTCCAAACTTGAAGCCTCCGGACCACTATTAATAACCCATTGGGGAATGAGTGGTCCAGGAATATTGCGCCTATCAGCTTGGGGAGCAAGAGAATTAGCCGATAAAAATTACCAATTTGCCATTCAAGTCAATTGGCTTAACGAGGTTACCCTTGAGGAAGCCGAAGAAAAACTAAAAGAACTCAAACTAGAACATTCTAAAAAAGCAGTTTCTAAAAAATCCCCTTTTGAGTTCGCTAACCGTCTTTGGGAAAATTTGGTGCTAGCCGCTACTATTTCCGAAGATACTAAGTGGGCCGATTTAACAAAAAAACAATTACAAAATCTTGCCTTACAATTAACCCAAGGCGAATTTCAAGTGAACGGAAAAAGCACCTTTAAAGAAGAATTTGTAACCGCTGGAGGTATCGATTTAAAGGAAATCAACTTCAAAACCATGGAAAGCAAACTTCATCCCAAACTTTATTTTGCAGGAGAAATTGTAAACATTGATGCCATTACGGGTGGATTCAATTTCCAGAATGCTTGGACGAGCGGATTTATTGTGGCAGAGGCGATTCAATAAAAAACAACTCATTTTTTTAAAAGCGAACGGCTTGCGCATTTTAGTAAACCATTTTCCCGCTTTCGCCTTTATCTTGCTCCGTAAACTACGCAAGGATATCATCTCAATCGGGGCTAAATTGGATTTGTCTTTCATGAAATTAGAATTTCTAAAACACAAAACTTTAAACTACAAAACCCTATCTATTCAACCACCAAATACTACCATTCAAAACCATAGCAAAACTGACCCAGGCCAAATAAGGAACTAGCAACATTCCGGCAACTTTATCTATTTTCTTAAATTGAGTATAGGTTTCAAAAATCAGTAACCAAAGAAGAATTATCTCAATTAAAGATAAAAAAGGATTATGAAAATAGAAGAATAGCAAAGTCCAAGTTGCATTTAAAGCCAATTGAATAATAAAAAACATAAAAGCTTTCTTTACATTTTCGGCATCTTGCTCTATTCTATTCCAAACCATACCACCAGCAACCCCCATCATAATGTAAAGAATAGTCCACACAGGAGCAAAAATCCAATTTGGTGGATTAAACGAGGGTTTCACAAGAGTAGGATACCAAGCAGTAATACTATCCCGAGTAACCATCCCCGACAAATAACCAACCACCAAACAAGTCATTAAAACTACTACTATTCGTAAAATCTTTTGCATTTTGTTTATATTTAATACAAATATAGTAAACAAAAGGTTTTAGTTTTTCTAAAATAAGTATCTTTGTGAAAATTATTAAATATGATTTCCCAAAAGGATTTTATTACCACCCAGTATTCTACAATCGTAAATCAGGGAAACTTCGCTTGGAGCGCGCCAAGTAATATTGCATTAGTGAAATATTGGGGTAAAAAACAAGATCAAATTCCCGCCAACCCTTCTGTAAGTTTTACCTTAAAAAATTGTAAAACAATAACCAAATTAGCATTTACTAAAAAAGAAGATACTACCAATTTCTCCTTCGATTTACTATTTGAAGGAAAACCCAAGGAAGATTTCAAACCAAAAATCCAAAAGTTTTTGGAACGTATTGAAACCTATTGCCCCTATTTGAAAAATTATCATTTTACCATTGATACACAAAATACCTTTCCGCACAGTTCTGGAATTGCCTCTTCCGCATCCGGAATGGCAGCGCTAGCAATGAATATAATGAGTTTGGAAAAAGAATTAAACCCAACCATGACCGAAGAATTCTTTTTCCAAAAAGCATCTTTCCTTGCTCGTTTAGGTTCCGGAAGCGCTTGCCGAAGCATAAAAGGAAGCGTAGTTGTTTGGGGAAAACACGAAGAAATATCAGGAAGTTCCGATTTATTTGGAGTTGAATTTCCAACCCAAATTCATCCAAATTTCAACAACTACCAAGACACCATTTTATTAGTAGACAAAGGCGAAAAACAAGTTTCTAGCTCTGTTGGTCACGATTTAATGCACAACCATCCTTATGCAGAACAACGTTTTTTACAAGCACCACAAAATCTTTCCAAGATAAAAACCATTTTAGTAGCAGGAAATATTGACGAATTCATCCAACTTGTAGAGAGTGAAGCATTGACTTTACATTCCATGATGATGACTTCCATGCCCTATTTTATTTTGATGAAACCCAACACACTAGAAATTTTAAACAAAATCTGGAAGTTCCGTAACGAAACTAAAATACCAGTTTGTTTCACCCTAGATGCTGGCGCAAACGTGCATGTTTTGTATCCCGAAAACGTTAGAGTAGAAACTTTGAAATTTATTAAAGACGAATTAGTTGGCTATTGTCAAAATGGGCAGTATATTTGTGATGAAATTGGAAATGGAAGTGAAATTTTAAATTAATTTTAAATATGGATATTCAAGCCGAAAAAATATCATTAGCGCAGTTATTACTTCAAACCGAAGACGTTACCATAATTAAAAAGATAAAAGCAATTTTTAATTCTCAAAAAAATGATTGGTGGGATGAATTGAGTATTGCTCAAAAAGAAGCCATAGAAGAAGGATTAGATGATATTAAAAATGGAAGAACTATATCTTATGAAGATGTAAAAAAAGAGTTAGGCATATTGTGAAAGAGTTAATTTTTTCTGCTAGAAGTCTCAAAGAAATCAAAAATATTTCGGAGTATATTAAAGCAAAATGGTCTTTAAGAGTGAATTTGAAATTTTTACAAAAATTAAAATCTAATTTTGATTTATTAATAATCAATCCAGAAATTTTTCCTCCTAACAAACAAAATAATTTAAGGAGATGTGTTGTTTCAAAACAAACAACAATATTTTATAAAATAGAAAAAAATCAAATTGTAATAGTTTCTGTTTTCGATACATGCCAAAATCCAAATAAAATCAATAAAATAAAATAATTTTTCATTGTTAATTATCAATTAAAAAATATGAAAGGACCCTTATTTTACTCTAAAATATTACTCTTCGGAGAATATGGAATTATCAAAGATTCTAAAGGCTTATCTATTCCTTATAATTTCTATAATGGCGCATTAAAAGTAACCGAAAATCCTTCGGCAGAAGCCATAAAATCAAACGAAAGTTTAAAACGTTTTGTTGTTTATTTAGAAAACCTACAAAAAGAGCAATCTGAACTAGTAACTTTTAACTTAGACCTTTTAAATACCGATGTAACAAGAGGTATGTATTTTGATTCTAGCATCCCACAAGGGTATGGCGTTGGAAGTAGTGGTGCATTAGTTGCTGCTATCTACGATAAATATGCCAACGACAAAATCACAGTTTTAGAAAACCTTACTCGCGAAAAACTACTTCAATTGAAGAATATTTTCGCTAATATGGAATCCTTTTTCCACGGAAAAAGTTCTGGTTTAGACCCTTTAAACAGTTATTTAAGCATTCCAATCCTTATCAATTCCAAAGACAATATTGAAGCAACTGGAATCCCTTCCCAAAGTGCAGAAGGAAAAGGTGCTGTTTTCTTGTTAGACTCCGGAATTGTTGGCGAAACAGCTCCTATGGTAAACATCTTTATGGAAAACCTAAAAGACCAAGGTTTCCGAACCATGCTTAAAAACCAATTCGTTAAATACACCGATTTGTGTGTAGAAAACTTCCTTGGAGGCGATAAAAAATCCTTGTTCTCCAATACCAAAAAACTTTCTGCTGTAGTTTTAAATAACTTCAAACCAATGATTCCGGAACAATTTCACGTAATATGGCAAAAAGGAATAGACACCAACGATTACTACCTAAAACTTTGTGGTTCTGGTGGCGGTGGTTACATCCTTGGTTTTACCGAAGATTTAGAAAAAGCAAAAGAATCCTTAAAAGACTATACGTTAGAAGTGGTTTACCAATTTTAACGACCTAAATCATGTTAAGCCGACAAACCAAACGCACCATTCTGAAAATACTCAGTATGTTCTCTGTAGTTCGCGGTTACAACATACCAATTATTGCACTTGCACAATACCTCTCGGCAATATTCATTCTGGCTCCCGAAAAACGAGCACTCACAGTATTATTAGATTTCAACCTTTTTATAATAGTCGTAGCATCCAGTTTAACCATAGCTTCTGGTTATATCATAAACAACTTTTACGACAATAAAAAAGATATAATAAACCGTCCCAATAAATCCAGAATTGACCATTTAGTAAGCCAAAGAACCAAACTTCAAGTCTATTTCACTGTGAATTTTGTAGTAGCATCATTAGCAATGCTCGTCTCGTTTAGAGCCGTAATGTATTTTTCAACTTACATTTTCTTAATCTGGTTTTACTCCCACAAACTAAAAAAATACCCAATAATAGGTAATCTAACGGCTTCGTTACTAGCAATTTTACCTTTTTTTGCAATATTATTGTACTATAAAAACCTCTATCCTGAGATTTTTGCTCACGCAACATTTTTATTTTTGCTGCTTTTAATTCGTGAAATAATAAAAGATTTAGAAAACATAAAAGGTGACATCGCCAACGATTACCGAACCATTCCGGTTATTTATGGCGAAATATTTGCCAAAAAAACCATCACCCTATTAACTATTCTAACGGTAATTCCAGTATATTTTTTAGTAGAAATTTACGAAGTCGGCTACATGGATATTTACTTTTATATCAGTCTAATTATCCTAATTTTCTTTTTAATCTTGTTATGGAAAGCCAATTCCAAGATCCAATACCTCCAACTGCACTTCATCCTGAAATTCATAGTCGTTGCAGGCGTATTCAGCATCGTTTTAATAAACCCCTCCATACTAATTCGTGGCCAAGCACTTCTTAAAATTTAGGAGCGAACCATTTGGCATTTTAGGCAATGGTAATTCCCGCTTTTCGCACCGCATGGCGGATTGCTTCAATCGGGGCTAGCCAGGTTATGTCTTTTGTGAAATAAAATTTACAAAAGACTATTCTTCTTTATACCAACTAGAATACATCACATAATTATTCGAAATACGTTCAATTTCACCAGCAAAATCAGAAGCATTAATATCTTTAACTTTCTTAGCAGGAATCCCAGCATAGATAGTCCCCGATTCCACAACCGTATTTTGAGTCACTACCGATCCAGCAGCAACAATAGCGTTGCTTTGCACCACACAATTATCCATCACAATTGCTCCCATACCAATAAGAACATTATCTTCAAGAGTACAACCATGCACTATAGCATTATGACCAATAGATACATTGTTGCCAATATTTGTAGGATGTTTCAGGTAAGTAGCATGTATTACTGCCCCATCTTGTATGTTTACCTTATTTCCAATCTTAATATAATGAACATCACCGCGTAGCACTGCATTAAACCAAACACTACATTCAGATCCAAACTCTACATCACCTACAATAGTAGCATTCTCAGCAATGAAGCAATCCGCAGGTATTTTTGGAGATTTACCATTTATTGTTTTAATAATCATAATCTTATTTTTAAAAAATAATCCCGATAAA
Source organism: Flavobacteriaceae bacterium (assembly GCA_947452415.1). Lineage (GTDB taxonomy): Bacteria > Bacteroidota > Bacteroidia > Flavobacteriales > Flavobacteriaceae > Flavobacterium. The sequence goes on along the minus strand of CANGCT010000052.1, from coordinate 1,203 downwards.
ATATTATCGGGATTAAGTACATTGTATTTAGTTTAATTAACCGCAGGACAGTTACAGTGGTATTTCTCTGGTTTACAGAATAAATTAACTCCTAAAGTAAATTGGTGAAATCCACCATTGTCAAATTTAATATTTCCTAACAAAGCAGAATAAGTATAAGAAAACATATACTTTTTATAATTTACACCAATAATCGGAGTAATATATTGTAATTTTTGAGTTGCTACTGAATTTCCTTCTATATATTGGGCGCCATCCAAACTCCTTCTGTAAGAAGCCACAGCCCATAATTTACCAAATTCCATTTGTTTATAAGCCTTAAGATTTAAATCTATCAAAGACTCCTTAGTTTGAAAAACATATTGAAACATCATCGATGGTTCAAACATTATACTTTCTGAATCTCCAAATGTATATCCCATATTGTATACAGCTCTTTTTAAATCAACAGGCTCTTTATCGGTATACAATTTTCTGTCACTAGCTAGAGCATTTTTAACAGTAAAATGCGCATAAAAATCTAAAAAGTTATAAGAAGCTCCAATATCCATATTAAAATAAGATGCTTTTTGTATTTGACCAAATACTATTGGATCATAAGTTGGATCATTGGTATAAAAACTAGTTTCATCCAATTGACTTTGTGCAAAACCAACATTTACCCCAAAAGACAATTGATTCAAATCGACATTATCTCTAGAAAACATTATATGGTGGGCATATGCCACTCTAAATCCTTTTTGAGAATGGTACCCATTTTTATCGTTAATTAAAATAACTCCCATACCATCCTTATCAGAAATGCTTCCATTAAAACTTAAAGTTTGCAAAGCAGGTGCATCTTGTTGACCAAACCATTGTTGTCTTCCCGTAAGCCGTAATTTAGCACAATTTGCTGCTCCTGCCATAGAAGGATGGAGTAAAAAATAATTGTCTGATAAGTAATCCGAATAAACCGGTAAAATCTCTTGCGAATAAGCTTGTTTAGTAACTAATACTACTAATGCTAAAAATAGATGTTTAAACTTCATTATATTATTATCTTTTTAATGTAAAATGGGCTTTAAATTGTTTGTAAGCTTCGGCTTCGTTATAGTCAACGGTAAACCAGTAATCGGTGGCTGGTAGTAGATTTCCGTTATAGGTTCCGTCCCATCCTGGGCTTTGCGGACTGATTTGTTTGATTAGTTTTCCGTAGCGATC
>CANGCT010000051.1 GCA_947452415.1 Flavobacteriaceae bacterium | reverse complement strand
AATAGAAAATATATCGTTCTATTATAGTGTAGGTGTTTTTAGAAATTGTAATTTCTTGCCAAATGCCGGGAACACAGCCCTGATTGTAGTGGAAATCCTGGCAGTGCGATAATGTAATGGTTCCTTTTTATTGATTTGTTGCTCGCAATGCCAGATTGAAACGCAAAGCAGGAATTGAACTTTACTAAAATGACTAATGTTTCGCTCCTGAATTAATCGAAACGAATTGTTTTGGCGGGGGATATTTTGGTGATGATGTAGGACGGGATTAATAGCACTACTAAACAGATGGCTACGGTGCCGAGGTTTAATGCTAGTATGTAAAGCGGATTGATGTTGACTGGAGCGACGGTAACATAGTAGTTTTCGGGTGGTAATTTTATGATGCCGAAGTATTTTTGGATTACTAAAAAGCCGATGCCAATGAAATTTCCCCAGAATAGTCCACGAACGATTAAATAAAAGGCATTGTATAGGAATATTTTTCGGACGGTCCAGTTGTTGGCTCCCATGGATTTTAGGATTCCGATCATTTGGGTTCTTTCTAGAATTAGCACTAATAACGCTACTACCATATTGATGGTGGAAACGATTATCATTATTATTAGGATGACTAGAATGTTGAAATCGAAGAGTTTAAGCCAATCGAAAATGTAAGAAAATTTTTCTTCAATAGTTTGGGTGTTGAGAATGGAGGAGGTTTCGTTGTAAACTTCTTCTCCTTTTTGTTTTATTTGGGTGAAGTCGTCTATGAAGACTTCGAAGGAACCAACTTGATCGGGATTCCATTTGTTCATTCTTTGAATGTGTCGGATATCACCTATTATATAGGAGGCGTCAAATTCTTGAAGTCCGGAGTTGTAAATTCCGACAATTTTAAATCGACGGCTGTTGGGTAGGCCATTCCGTTCCTGTTTCATAAAGAAGGTATTGAAATTATCGCCAAGTTTTAGATTTAATCTATTGGCTAGGTATTGGGAAATTACAATTTCATTATTTAGTTGCGACTGCAAATTGGGGATGGTTCCCGAAATTAGGTACTCTTTAATATTGTCCCAATTGTAGTCTTTGCCTACTCCTTTATATACAATTCCTTCAAAGTCAGTTGGAGTTCTAATGATTCCTACTTTGGTCGCAACTGCTTGGACGTGGCTGATACCTTGAATATTTTTGAATTTTGGATAAAACTTTTGATGGGTAGAAATTGGCTCGGTGCTAACATCGGACTCGTTTCCGTTAAAGTTGGTAATAATAATATGTCCGCTGAATGCTGCGACTTTTTGGCGTATTTTTTGTTGTAGCCCAATTCCAGTAGCGACGGATACAATCATCATGATCATTCCCAAGGCAATTGCCGAGATAGCAATTTTTATAATTGGTGCAGATATACTACTTTTATGGTCTTTAGCAGTAGTGAGTCGTTTGGCTATGAAATGTTCTAGGTTCAAATGTTTTGTATTTGCAACAAATATACATAAAGTTTTTGGCCACAGAAATAAGAGATTTACACAGATTAAAAAATAATTTTATGAAATATATAATGGTGTTGGTAGGGATATTGTTTGTTTTGGTTTCTTGTGGGAATGCAAAAAACCTCACCCCAGCCCTCTCCAAAGGAGAGGGAGCCAAAGTGGGAAAGATTACGCAAGCCGATGTAGAAAAGATTGTGGGACAAGAAAAAGTTATAACCGATGAGGATGCAAAAAACCTCACCCCGACCCTCTCATTTGGAGAGGGTGCCGAAGTGGGAAAAAGTGCGCAAGCCGAATGGGGAAATTCTGCGTTGCAAATGGCAATCAAAACTGGAGCTGATAATTTTGATGGATATTTACCTCTTTTGAAAGATAAAAAAGTTGGGATTGTAACGAATCAAACAGGGATTGTAACCTATCAAGTTCCAGAGATTGTCTATGTGCAGGATCCGAGACAACAACCGACAACCAAAATAAACAAGAAAACGATATCTATAGTTGATTATTTAATAGGCAGAAGTATCAACCTACAAAAAATATTTGCTCCAGAGCATGGCTTTAGAGGTACTGCCGATGCTGGCGAACATATAGTGGATGGAAAAGATACTAAAACTGGATTACCAATTGTTTCGCTTTACGGAAACAACAAAAAACCGAAACCCGAACAATTGGAAGGAATTGATGTTATGGTTTTTGACTTGCAGGATGTGGGTGCACGTTTTTACACTTACATTTCCTCGCTACATTATATCATGGAAGCCTGTGCGGAAAATCATATACCACTAATTGTATTGGATAGACCAAATCCGAATGGGGCTATTGTGGATGGCCCGTTTTTGGAAAAAGAATATACTAGTTTTGTTGGGATGCATGCTATTCCGTTGTTACACGGAATGACCATTGGCGAATATGCACTAATGATTAACGGAGAGAATTGGTTAAAAGATGGTGTGCAATGTGACTTGAAAGTAATTCCTTGTTTGAATTACAAACGCGAAATGGCTTATAGTTTGCCGGTAAAACCATCGCCAAATTTACCCAACGACCAAGCGGTGAATTTATACCCAAGTTTGTGTTTGTTTGAAGGGACTAACGTAAGTGTTGGTCGTGGCACAGAGAAACAGTTTCAAATATATGGCTCTCCTTTTTTGCCGAAAAGTGAATTTAGTTTTACACCGATTCCGAATTTTGGCGCAAAAGAACCTGTTTATAAGGGCCAATTATGTTATGGTGAAGATTTAACGGCTATTACGAAAGTGAAGCAATTGGAATTAAAATGGCTTATTAAAGCGTATAATTCTAGTTCGGATAAATCGAAATTTTTTAATGATTTCTTTATCAAATTGGCTGGAACTAAAAAATTACAACAGCAAATTGAGAACGGCGTTTCGGAAATAGAGATTAGAAAATCTTGGGAGAAAGGGTTGAATGAGTTTAAAAAAATGCGAGAGAAGTATTTAATATACTAAACCTCACCCCCAACCCCTCTCCAAAGGAGAGGGGAGTTAAGACTACAACGGCAATTTCTCTTTCATTTTCTCTATAATATTAAAAGCTGCTGGGCAGATTGCAACATTTTTAAGAGTTAAATCGGAGATTTGTTGGAACTTTTTTCTGTCGGTATGTGGGAATTCTCTGCAGGCTTTTGGGCGCACATCGTAAATAATACATTTATTATCTGCTTCTAAAAAAGTGCACGGAACACTTTGCAACACATAATCCTGATCTTCATCTACTCGCAAATACTGCTCAATAAATTGTTGTGGCTTCTGCTTGAACGATTTGGAAATTCTTTCAATATCGGCTAAAGTAAAAAGCGGCCCGGTAGTTTTACAACAATTAGCACAATCTAAACAATCGGTTTTTTTAAATTCGGCATCGTGCAAATCCTGCATGAGGTAATCTAAATTTTTGGGTGTTTTCTTTTTTAACTTATCAAAATACTTTTTGTTTTCGATATGCTTATCTTTGGCCTCTTTAGGAAGATTATTTAAAATATGTTTCAAATTGTAGGGTTCAAGTTATCTTGCAAAATTAAAACATTTTAAACTTGAAACTTGAAACCTGAAACTAAAATTTTATGAAAGACCTTTTTGGAACTGCCATTCTCGATTATCAAACCAATAATTCCCCTGAGGACATAATAACAGAAACTAATATTTCGGAAGCCGATGCTATGGAAGTAAGCTATCTTTTTCGTTCTTATAAAGAAATGCCAAAACTAGAACAGAAAGCCATGCAACTTGCCAAAGGTAAAATTCTAGATGTAGGATGTGGCGCTGGTAGCCATAGTTTGTATTTGCTAGAAAAAGGATTGGAAGTAACTTCTATAGATATTTCTATAAATGCTATAAAAGCCTGTGCACTACGTGGAATAAAAAATGGTCAAATTCAAAATGTTTTAGATTTGAATTCCAATGAAAAATTTGACACTATTTTATTATTAATGAATGGCACCGGAATTTTTGGAACCTTGGACCAAACTTCTAAATATTTACAGAAATTAAAAAGTTTGCTTGCGCCAAATGGGCAAATTTTGATTGATTCTTCGGACATCATTTACATGTTTGATGAAGACGAAGATGGTTCTAAATGGATTTCTGCCGATGGGTATTATGGTGAATTGACCTTTACTATTTCGTATAAAAACCAAAGCGAAGAAGCATTCCCTTGGTTGTATTTAGATTATAACACTTTGCAAAATGCTGCTCATGCTAATGGTTTAGAATGCGAATTAATTTTAGAAGGAGAGCACTTTGATTATTTAGCGCGGTTGTATTAAATAAAAAATCCCAAACAACTAAGTCATTTGGGATTCTGTATATTTTATAACAAGTTATTATTGCATGTATTTTGCAACTAATGCTTGCATATCTCCTTGAACAGAAGCCATTGCTTCTTGGGATTTACTTGAAATTACTTCTGCTTTTTCTGCCATTTTCTTACCAACAGGGCTTTCATAAAAAGCTAACATTGCTTTAATATCGTCTTTGGTATATTCTTCCATGTAGATTTTTGCGGAAGCATCATAGATTTTTGGCAACATTGCTTCAAATTCTACTAAGAAAGCTGCTTGTTTTTCTTCTGGAATCATACCAAGAATTTGCTTTTTTGCACCAGCAATTTGACCACCAGTTCCACTTTTTTCAATTACTTTTAATACATCTTGCTTGAATGCTTCATCTACTGGTGCGGTAGGGGAAGAAGATGAGGTTGTTAATTCTGGCGTTTTTGTTTTGTTAGTAGACTGAGAAAAGCCAAACTGACTTACTAATACTATACCTAAGGTTACAATTACTTTTTTCATTTTTAAAAATTTAAATTTTTTATAAATATATATTTTTTTGCGTTTTTCTCAAAATTAATTTTGCTTTTTTTAAGGACTTTCGATATTTATAGGCAGCACGAAAGCACAACGAACCTTCTTGCCATATTGTTCAGCTGGTGTCCAATTTGGGCATTTTTTTAAAACACGTACCGCTTCTTGCCCACATCCAAATCCAATGTCGTTAAGTACTTTGATGTCGGTAATAGAACCGTCTTTTTCTATTACAAATGAAATCAAGACTTTTCCTTTTATACCAGAAATATTTGGAGTATTGAAATTTTGAGAAATAAATTGGTAAAATTTACTTAAACCGCCTGGAAACTCAGGTTTCAACTCAATTCCTGTAGAATTGTAAACAGTATTGTCTTCGTTTGGTTGAGCTTTGGACGAATCTGTTTGGGATTGTGCGTTTTGAAAAAAACCAAAAAAAAGTAGTAAAAATAAAAACTTTCTTATCGGCATAATTTAAGGAATATTCAAATATTTATGCGTTTGTAAGGAAACTCTCCATTTGGGATGGTTCATTACATAGTCTACAATGAGCGGGGTCATTTCTTCTTTTTTACTCCATTCTGGTTGTAAGAAAAGTATTGCGTTTGGATTCACTTTTTCGGCTTGTTCCTCAGCAAAAATAAAATCGTGCTTGTTGTAGATGATTACTTTTAGTTCGCTTGCTATTTGGTAAGCGCTTTCTACTGGAAGTTTGTTTTTCTTTGGAGAAAGACAAAACCAATCCCAGGTTCCCGTAACGGGGTAACAACCTGAAGTTTCTATATGTACTTTTAGATTTTGCGATTTTAACTTACTGGTAAGTAAGCTCATGTCCCAAGTTAATGGCTCTCCACCTGTTATTACAACGGTATCGGCATGTTTTTTGGCATTGGAAACGATACTATCTATTTGGGTTGGGGGATGCAATTCGGCGTTCCAACTTTCTTTTACGTCGCACCAGTGGCAACCTACGTCGCAGCCACCTATACGAATGAAGTAGGCAGCGGTACCGGTATGAAATCCCTCGCCTTGAATGGTGTAGAATTCTTCCATTAAGGGTAACATCTCACCTTTATCGACTGCTATTTGTATGTTTTTTTCTAGCATTTTTTTTCTTTTTTGCTCGCAAAGGCGCTAAGTCACAAAGTTTTTCTAGTTTAGTATTTGTTGCTTTTGAAAACGGAACAAATAGAAAAATGGATAACTCTCTAGCCCCGCTTTTCGTTTCAATCTTTTCAAACCTGACAGGTTTCGAAAACCTGTCAGGTTTGAAAAGATTGAAACGAAAAGCGGGAATTACCTTTACAAATAAAGCACTAAACGTTCGCTTCTAATTATCTTCCTATTTAAATAAATACCTAACGGGTTAAAAAAACTGTTAGGATATGGATTTATTTTTCTCTTATGTAAATGTCAATTGGCACTCCAGAAAATTCCCAGTGTTCCCGAATTTTATTTTCTAAGAATCGTTTGTATGCTTCTTTTACGTATTGTGGCATGTTGGCGAAAAACACAAACTGTGGGGTTGGTGTTGGCAACTGCATGCAATATTTTATTTTTACAAATTTACCTTTTAGGGCAGGTGGCGGATGGTTTTCGATGATTTTCAACATATAGTCGTTGAATTTGGAAGTCGAAATTCTTTGGCTTCTGTCTTCGTATACTTTAACGGTTGCTTCTAATGCTTTTAGCAAACGTTGCTTGGTTAATGCCGATACGAAAAGAATTGGTACATCGGTAAACGGTTGTAATTGCTCGCGAATTTTAACTTCGTAGTCGCGGGTTGACATGGTTTCTTTTTCGACCAAGTCCCATTTGTTAACTAGAATCACAACTCCTTTACGGTTTTTTTCGGCCAACCAAAAAATGCTTTGGTCTTGTCCTTCAAATCCGCGGGTAGCATCAATTATCAAGATACAAACATCGGAATGCTCTATAGCACGAACCGAACGCATAACGGAATAAAATTCTAAATCTTCTTTTACTTTGGCTTTTCTACGGATACCTGCTGTATCTACAAGATTAAATTCAAAACCAAAACGGTCGAATTTAGTGTCAATAGAGTCTCTTGTAGTTCCTGCAATATCGGTAACGATATATCTATCTTGCCCGATTAAGGCATTGATAAAACTAGATTTTCCTGCATTAGGACGACCTACTACAGCAAATCTTGGTAATACAATTTCTTCTTGAGTTGGCAATGGTTTTATTGGGAAAGCATCAATAAGTGCATCCAATAAATCTCCCGTTCCACTTCCTGAAATACTGGCAAAGGTGAAATATTCTCCTAAACCTAAGTTATAAAATTCAATGGCGTCTTTTTCACGCATGGAATTGTCTACTTTATTAACGGCTAACAATACTGGTTTGGTTACTTTACGAAGTAATTTGGCCACCGCATCGTCCATTGGGGTAATTCCTTCTTCAACATCTACCACGAAAATAATAACATCGGCTTCGTCAATGGCAAGTTCTACTTGCTTGCGGATTTCCGATTCAAAAACGTCATCACTACCACGAATGTATCCGCCTGTGTCAATTACAGAAAATTCTTTTCCGTTCCATTCGCTTTTTCCGTAGTTTCTATCTCTGGTTACTCCAGATACCGAATCTACAATAGCTTCTCTTCTTTGTATCAGCCTATTAAAAAGGGTTGATTTCCCTACATTAGGTCTTCCTACTATCGCAACAATGTTATTCATGTGTATTTTAAATATGGTACAAAGGTACTACTAATTTTATTTTTATGCTTTAGTAATATGGTAATGCTTAAAAAAACAATTCCTTTAAATTATTAATTAATGGTAATGTATTTGGATTTTGGATATTATTATTTTTGGTTATACCCAAAACGACGCAATTGAAATTGATTGTTTCTCCAGTCTTTGTTAACCTTCACAAACAATTCTATATGAATTTGTTTTCCGAAGAATTTCTCTAAATCCTCACGAGATTGCACTCCAACTCTTTTCAAAGCGGCACCTTTATGACCAATGATGATTCCTTTTTGGGTATCGCGCTCTACCATAATAACCGAACGAATTCGGATTATTTTTTCGTCTTCTAGAAATTCTTCCGTTTCAATTTCTACTGAATACGGAATTTCTTTATCGTAGTTCATCAAGATTTTCTCCCGAATAGTCTCGTTTACAAAGAAACGCTCTGGCTTATCGGTTAAAGCATCTTTAGGGTAATAGGCTGGTGATTCTGGTAAAAGTTCTAATATACGAGCAAAAACTTCTTTAACATTAAAGTTTTCTAATGCCGATATTGGGTAAATTTCTGCATTCGGAACTTTCTCTTTCCACATTTCGATTTGTTCTTCCAATTGCAATTGGTCTGATTTATCTATCTTATTTAACAGTAATAAAACTGGAATTTTAGCATTAATGATTTTAGCAAAGAAGGCTTCGTCTTTAAGTTCCGTCTCGCCTATTTCGACCATATAGATTAAAACATCGGCATCTTCAAATGCAGATTTTACAAAATCCATCATGGATTTTTGCATCTCATAAGCAGGCTTAATAATTCCTGGAGTATCCGAAAGAATGACTTGAAAATCTTCCCCATTTACAATTCCAAGAATTCTATGACGGGTAGTTTGTGCTTTAGAAGTGATTATAGATAACCTTTCTCCAACAAAAGCATTCATTAATGTTGATTTTCCTACGTTTGGATTTCCTATTATGTTTACAAAACCGGCTTTATGCGACATTTATATTAATTTAATTTGCTGCAAAGGTAGACATATCAAGTCAATAGAAGAAATAAAATATTTTTTATCTTTTTTGTTGCCAAAGTCAATAAACGTTGTATATTTGCACTCGAATCAACAACGAAATTTTTAATAGTTACTAGTTGGTTTTTTCGCCTAGCGAAATTAAGTTCTTAAAAATAATTTTGATCCTATATCGCGGGATAGAGCAGTAGGCAGCTCGTCGGGCTCATAACCCGAAGGTCACAGGTTCGAGTCCTGTTCCCGCTACTAAGAACCCAGCAATTGCTGGGTTTTTTCATTTCTGTAGCAAATCTGTAGCAAAGTTGATAACTTTTTTATCTGACTTAACAATTTACCAAGTCTTTATCTTTTTTGAGCAAAGCACTTACTTTCTGTACTGTTCCTAACGAAACACCGCATCTGCTTTTTACATCTCGCAACGGTTTGTTCATCTTTAAGAACTTCACCACGTCTTTGTATTTTGCTAAAACCTCAGCGTCAGTTTCAACCGAACCTTTAACACGCCCTGTATATATTCCTTTTGCTTTCGCCACCGCTATACCTTCTCTTTGTCTTTCTAATAGCGTTTCACGCTCCATCTGAGCCACATTTGCCATAACACTAATAATAAGGTTGAAAGTTGGGTTAACCTTTCCTAAAGTAATAGATTCTAACCCAAGGTTGTCAACTCTTAAAGTCACTCCTTTACTATTGAAATACTCTAGGGTGTTAATAATATCGTGCAAGTTTCTGCCTAATCTATCTACAGACGACACCACCACAAACGAAATAGCACAACTTTCAATCTGGGCAATCAAATCTTTTGCACTTTTACGGTCTGCAAATGCTACGCTACCGCTAACTACATCGTTAAATAAAACCTCATCGGGATTCTGTTTAGCTAATTGACGCTCTAAATTTTGATTGGCAGTTGAAATTCTGTTGTATCTGGCTTTCATATCTTTGTTATTTGTTGGTCAAAGATACAAAACATTTTTCAATGTACCAAATTTAGGGTGGTTATATTTAGTACGCTTCAATCGCTTGTTTTGTGTTGAGGTTCTTGGTGACGCTATACCACGGTACGACTATAGTCTATTTTTGGTACGTTAGGCAGTTTGCAACAAATCCAATAAGTCGTTAAATTCCTTTTCCGTGAAGTTTTCGCCTCTGAATGATAAAGGGAACTTTATAGGTTCTGATTGAAGCACCTTCTTCAATTGTGATAGCGATAGCGTAATTTTCATAGCATTGTTTATCTATAAATAGTTGCTCCAAAAAAAATAGCCAAAAATTTGGGAAAAATTTGAACGGCATATCATGCGTATTAGCGAAAGTAACTATTATTTGACCTATAGTGAGGCGGGTAACGACCACAACCATAATTACAAATCCTTGATTCAGCAATGCTACACAGGGAGGGGGTGGTATTTGTTCAATACAGGGAGGTAAGACTAACAAGTCAGAACCATCATAGTATATACGTGTGCATCAATTGTAATATAGTATCAATAACAACTAACTACCAATACATTTAGTAGCATAATAATTAGTATTTTGTATCGATTATATCTACTAATTTACTTTCACACTTTCAATCTACTATCATATATGTTACTTAATTATAGAGTAATAGAATAGAGTATAATGTTAGTAATAATGAGACTTTACATATTTATTGCAACAATTATATTGTGCTCAATTTCCGCTATTGTAATTTTTTTATCATTTAGTTATCCTAAACACTTGACTCTTTTTTAAATTTTCGGTATATTTAAAGAAAAGCAGTTATATGAGAGCATACTCATTAAAACCTTGGTTGCTGGTGGATAGCGTCTACCAGCTTCTCTTACCAAGTAAAATCTAAGAGAACACAATAACATTCCCAGCGGAATGAAGAGAATAAGAGAATATAAATGAACATTAAAACCGATTACCTATCACTTTCGGGTGATACCGAGGACATCCAAATCCTTCAAAATGACCACAACCTAGCCGAATTAGCATTACAGTTTCCGAATGTAAATTCGTTGCTTATACCCAAAAAATCAGAATACAACCTACGCAAGTACGTTCCTAAAGGCATGCTAAGAGCCATTGACAGCGATGTTGATGTAGCAGTCGAAAAGTGCCTAGTGTTCTTGTCTAACTTATGTAGCACCTACTACACAGACGACAAATGGAAGTCACTTAACGCTACCATATTGCACCAGCAAACCAAATCCAAGGACAACACCTATATATATACTCGAATTATCGATGTATTGAAGCACGGTACATCCAAAGGTGCATTTGTTGAAGTCAACGATAGTTACCTAGAGCGTGAATATTGCAAAAAGTACCGTTTAACCGATACCTACTTAAAAGCGGGTTTGGTTGAGTATATTATCAAAGATTCGGGAATCGTTCTGAATCAAAACAGGCTTTTTTATGAGCAGTTAAACGAAGCTATGGAGCACCCGATTTGTTCCAACCTTATTAAATTGTACCCAAAGATTGAGTTGCCAAAATCAGAAGAACTTTTAGCCATTGGAAAACGTTTGGCAAAAGATTGTCACCGCACCAAAAAAGGCAAAATTCTGACCGTGCGTAACGGTCATATAAACAGTTATTGGAAAAATTATGAAAACAGGAGCTTAGTTGAAGATAATATCAAACTTTTTGAGTTTTTGACCAAAAGAGGCTTTATGATACCTGGTGTTGGTGATGAGAAAAGCGGTGGTCGTGTGGTGGATTCATTTACACTTATGCCCGCTTGGATTCGTGAACAAATTACCGTTGATGGTACAAAATTAGCCGAGTGTGATTACACCGCATTACATCCGAATATAGCAATCAAATTGTACGATGGTAAACTAATATACTTAACGCATCAGAACGTTGCGGAGCGAACAGGTATTGATGTTAAAAGCATTAAAATTGAGCACTTAAGCTTTTTTAACAAGCAATGGTTAGCCATGCTTAAATCACCGCTATTTGCGTTTTACTCAAAACACGAACCCGACATGTTATCACGCATATACTACGATAAAAAAGAGCACGGTTATAAAGTAACCTCAGTCAAAATGTTTAGCGTTGAGGTGGCTATTATGACCAATGTAGTAAAGCACCTCAACACCATTGGAATTAATGTACTATACGTTTACGATGCGTTGTTATGTGAAGAAAAAGACAAAGCCATTTTAGTTGAAACTATGAACCGAATAATACTAGAGCACGGTGTTTACACCTGTGTTAAAGTTGATGGTGCGTCACCTGTTGTTAGTGCCGAACCTGTATCAGAACCACAAGCGGTAGCACTACCAAAATTTGCATTGGATGAGGTGGTCAACCTATATGAAGTATTGCCGATGCTATCCTATGACGCTGACGATACAATGACTATAATTTACGATATTGACCACACAAGAATTATAATGAACGAACTCGTTAAGTATATTACCAAACAAGCACGAGAGCAAAAATACAATGATTATAATGGTGTAGTAATTACGCAACAAGTAGTTGCAAACCTTAGGTCTATAGTTAAGTATTAATAAAGCATTTAGTATCGATTCTGCGTGCGCAGAATCGATCAAAATGGATTACGCCATTTCTGCAAACTGCAATTGGCAGAAACACTTCTATTTAGTTGGTTCTATCCAAAATAAATTTGGATTGTTTGTTTTATAATAAGTAAATTTTACACCTGTTTTAGTGTTAGTTTCTTCTTTTTTCAGTGGTGTTTGTTCAATTCCGTCTAATGGTAATAGTTCAACATAAGTTACTTCTTTTCCGCTTTTCCAAGTTTCAGTATCATATTCACTTACCAATGGTGTTTCTAATCTATATAGATTTTTTGCCATGTAGGTTTCTAAATAATATTCCTTTGTTTGAGAATTTTGTTTATTCCAATTTGCATCTGGATTCAAAATTAATGTTTTACCATTAATCAATCTTTCACGAACTTCTTCAATTCCAAGTAATTCACCTTTTTCATTCATCACATAAGCATCAAATGTTGGGTCAATCCAAATCCATTTTTTTAATTCGTTGCAATAAACCATATTTATGACGTGGCAATCGTCAAATTTTGTTTCTTTCGGCATACAAGTAATGTATCTTGATTTTATTCCCATTGACAAATAGCATTCATTTAGAATAGTTGCCATCATTCTACAATTTACTCCACGGTTCTCAGTTTTACAAACTTTAATTAAATCTATTGCATTTTTCAATGTTGGATTAATACTGCTACCATCGTGTCTTATAATATTATGAACCCAATGTAATAAATTAAGAATTTTAGAAATTTCGTTGCCATTACCCGCAATTGAATCCAGTTTTAAATCTTTTCTTATTCTAACAAGATTAGGATTATCGATTGATTGGTATTCAAATTTTGGAATAAATCGATTGTCGGATAAGTTATACTTTTCTGCTTTCTTTAATTTTTCCAAATACGGCATTTTATATTTTATTTGCGTATTTGCTTTTATTGAGTCATTTAGTAAAACGATAAAATTAAATTCCGTATCTTTTTTTATTTTAACTGTAATCGAATCTTTATCTGTTATAAAAGTAACTTTTTGACCCAGAGAACTTGTTTCATAAACATCTGGATTTATTTCGGGCGAAATTGTCCAATTTTGTTTTCTGAAATTATTTCCATCACGCACGTCTATTTTATTAGAAGTTGCTTTAATAATCGGAATGTTATTTTGAGCAATAAGGAATTGAACAAAAAGTGAAAAAACTGCAACTAAAGTGATTTTAATATTCATAAATTAATTATTTAATATTCTTTAAACGTAATTTTTATTAAAATAGTATGTATTGCATTAAATTTTAAACAATAAAATTACATATCAAATATAGCATTTTTTTATTGCAATTCATTATTAAGCAGATTATATACAAAATTCGTTTTGCTCATCTATTAAAATCCCAAACCATCTTTCTTAAAATAATCACGGTAATAAATAATCAAGTTTTCTCTGGTTATGTAGTCGGTCTTTGAAATTTTAGTTGTTTTCAACATGTGTAATCCTTTTTCAGCATGAATCTTAATTGTTTGTCGTGATATACCTATAACTTTCTCAGCTTGTGAAAAATTGTACGCATCCTTATTCAAAGAATCAATAAACTTTATCGTTTCAGCATCGTCTCCTAGAGTAGCATCACTAGGCAAACTTTTTTCTTTAGTTATAACGCCCTCAATTGCTTTATGAAACTCAATAACACTATCAAGTGCCGAATCTATACATTTTTCTGTTTGTTCCAATAAATGTCTAGTTCCTAATCTAATGTTTTTGAATGCATCGTTAACCTCATCGGGTTTTAACGACCTACCATAAGATATAAGAGCATTCATTATTTCGCTTTGGTCTGTTTTATTTAGTTCACCGCTTTCAGCCATCTGAAAAACATAAACAAATATTCCTTTTTTTTTCGAACTATCCATTTTTATCAAATATGGTTACGTATTCTGGGTTAATATCTCTGGTGTAATCTATATACTTCTGTAGCGTTGATAACTTCTCATGACTTGTATAACTCATCAGCTCGTGCAAAGGTACAATGTTTATTAAATTAGTTATAAACGTATCCCGTCCTCTGTGCATTGAAATCAATTCGTATCGTTTCAACTGTCTACCTGTTTCTGAATCTTCCGCTAGCGTCAACTCACTAAAAAGATTACTTTCTTTAAGTAAATCGTGCAACACTAAATTAGTGTAACCATTTGAAAATTGTTTTAGATTGTAATCTAATTTCTCTAGTATCTCGATAGCTAGTTTTGATAACGGTATCGTTGCAACTTTATTTAGTTTTTTCTTCGTTTTAGACGCTACATGTCTATATACCTTTCTGCCTTTAAAATCTGAAATAAAATCCTTTTTAAAATCTTCAATGTCCTTCCACCGAAAACCTGTTAAACAACTAAACAAAAAAATCAACTTTACCTTTTCTTTTGTATCGTCTTCAAATTTGTGTGCATATAAAGTATGTATTTCGCTTATTGATAAAGTTGTTTTTATTTTAGCTGTAACTACAATCTCAGTTTTTTTATAGCTTTTCAAAAAGCTATCGTCTTTTAACAACTCTTTTTCTTTTAAATACGAAAAGAATCCTGTAAGCACTTCAAATCTTTTATCTATGCTAGCCGATTTAAGTTTGCCAAGTGTTTTGAACTTATACGTTTCTCCGTTTTTTCGCAACATTTCCTTAGGTCTGGTCTTCGTCAACCATGTATGAAATAAATCTAACCAATCCTTGTTGGTTACATCTGACACCTTTAACACTATCTCATTTTCTGCTTCAAAATCATCTATTGTACTCTTAAATGTTCCGTAAGTAGTAAAACTTATATCAGATTTACCTACACGCTCTACAAGTTGTGTCCGTTTACGTTCCATGAAATCTGAATAGTTGACCATAAAAAGCTCCGATTTTACTTGAATCTTACCTTCTCTAATATCGGTTAACTCTTTTTCTAGTTCTGGTGCCGTAATTTTAATGCCATCGATAAGGCTTCTTGAAACAATATCGTCTGCTTTAGTAATCCAATCAGCAATAACTTTATTCATTTTGGTTGCGTTCTCTACATCCGAACTAACCATATTTTTTTTTGAGTCCCAATCCTTAAATTTATTTTGTTTATCTTTGTCCTTTGAAATTTTCACACCTGTTGGAAATCTCATAATGCCATTAACACCGTAGTATATTACTACGGAACCGTTATTAACTTTTGCCTTACAATACATTGCTATATTTTTTTGCTAATTTAGTAAACTGTAGCAAAATTGTAGCAAAAAATGCTTAACAAATAGCATATTTTGTCAAAAGCAACTGTTAAGTAAAATTTGAAATCATTGTTAAACACTAGGGAACTTAACAGTTTAGGGTAAAATTGTTAAATCAAGGTACATGAAGGCTCGTACTGTTCCCGCTACTAAGAAAGAGAGACATAATTGTTTCTCTTTTTTTTTGAAAAAATAACACACTTTTTATAGGTTGTTATTACACTTAATAAATAAGTCGTTCTAATAAGAAGGGCTTTATTTTTTTAATTAATTTTAGTTTATGAAAAGAGTTGTTGAGTACAGAAAGTTATTGGAAGTTGACAAAAATGTAACTTTAAAAGAATTAAAGTCTATTTACAGAAACAGCATGAAGGATAGCCATCCGGATAAGTTTGTAAATGACGAAGCGGGAAAACTTGCTGCAGAAGAGCACAGTAAAAACATCATTAATGCGTACCATTTTTTAGTAAGTATTGCTGCAGAAACTGTAGAGAAAAACCTCCCAGAATACCAAGAAACTATCAATAATTTTAATATTCTTGATTTTCATTTAGAGAAACAAACTCTTTTTGTAACTTATGTAAACGGAATGACATACGAATATATTGGGGTTCCGAGAAACATTTATGTTAAAATGGTAAATGCTGAATCTTCTAATAGATTTGCAAAACGTCATATTTATGGTAATTTCATTTACCGTAAAACCGGAGAAGGCGCAGAAGAATAAAACCGAAGTTTAACACATAGAAAAGCCTTAATGATTTAGTTTCATTAAGGCTTTTTTCAGTTTAAAATAAACTAAATATTTTCTATATTTGTTTTACTAATTCTAAAATCAAAAAATCATGCATACTGTTTTAATTTTATTGCTTTCGGCATTTACTTCCTTATTAGTAGGTTTTGTATGGTACAACCCTAAAGTTTTTGGAACCATCTGGATGAAAGAATCTGGAGTTTCTGAAGAGAAAATAAAAGGAGGAAACATGGCATTAACTATGCTTATGGCATTTATTTATGCCTTCTTTATTTCATTTATGTTGCAGTTTTTAGTAATCCACCAAACAGGGGCAACTTCTGCAACAGTTAACATAGCAGGCATAGATCCGTCGGTATTAAAAAACTACATGGATGCTTATGGAACAACCTACAGAACATTTAGACACGGTGCAATTCACGGATTTATGGCAGGATTGTTTTTTGCTTTACCTGTAATTGGCGTTGGAGCACTTTTTGAAAGAAGAAGTTGGAAATATACGCTTATTGCTGGCGGTTACTGGTTAGTTACTTGCCTAATAATGGGTGGAATTATTTGCCAATGGATGTAATATTAACATTTATTTAGATACTAATCGTTCTATTTTTGTAGAACGATTTTTTTATGAAATGGCATCAATTGAGGTTGCCAGCAGAAAATCTTTATCCGACAAACCATTTACATCATGAGTGGTTAATGCAATTGTTACTTTATTATAAACATTATATAATTCGGGATGATGATTTTGTTTTTCAGCTAAAATACCAATGCGAACAATAAAAGCTAGAGCTTCACTGAAATCTTTAAATTGGAATTGTTTTTTAATTTTGTCTTCATACAAAATCCAATTATTTAGGGTTTTCATAGCTGCTTGAATTTCTATAATCGAATATTTTTTCATAATCAGAAAATTAAAATACTATTTTATTAAATCTGTTCCAAATAAACTAAATTTGGAAAATATATTGAACCTTTGAATTCTAAAATACAATTTACTATTTATTCCAAAGTTAGTGAACTTCCTGAAAATTGGAACTCATTGGCTGTAAATAATATTTTTTTATCCAAAGATTATCTAGATGTTATAGAAAAATCGGCACCGACCAATATGAGCTGTTATTTTATAGGACTTTTTGAAAATGAGGAATTGATTGGTATTGCACTTTCCCAATTTATAGATCTTAACCAATTGGAATCTTTTGGAGATCGGGATAAATGTATTAAAACAAGTGTTCGGAATTTAATATTCAAAAAAATTTGTTCTCATGTCTTACTCATGGGCAACAACATGCTTACGGGTCAGAATGCTTTTGCTTTTTCGGATAAGATTTCAAAGAAAGCTATTGCAGAAGCCTTATTGCTAGCAATGAAGAAATTGAAGACTAATATTCAAACCTCTGGAAAAAAAGTACATATCACTACCTTAAAAGATTTTGAATCTACCGACATAGTAGCATTTGAAAAGGAAACCTTTAAAGATTATTTTCAATTTTCTACCCAACCCAACATGGTTTTTTCTATTCTAGAAGACTGGAAAACCGAACAAGATTATATTGATGCTTTATCCAAAAAATACCGAGACCAATACAAACGTGCCCGTAAAAAGGCTACGGATATTGAAAAAAGAAAATTAAATTTAGCTGAAATAATTCATCATGAAGCAGAAATTTATGATTTGTATTTTAATGTTGCACAGAATGCTCCCTTTAATACATTCTTCTTAGCTAAAAATCATTTTAGGGTTTTTAAAGAAATCTTAAAAGATAAATTCCTTTTTTACGGATACTTTTTAGACGGAAAACTGATTGGTTTTAATACATTAATAAAAAATGGTGAGGCCATGGATACCTATTTCTTAGGGTATGACGACTCTATTCAAAAAGAGAAAATGCTGTATCTCAACATGCTTTACGACATGATTGCCTACTCCATAAATAAAGGGTTTCACGAGATTGTATTTGCTAGAACAGCATTGGAAATAAAAAGTTCTGTAGGCGCAAAACCTACCGAAGTATTTGGTTACATTAAACACGAAACCAAGTTAATTGATAGATGTACCAAAACCATTTTTAATTATTTGGAACCAAAAACAGTTTGGCAAGAACGCAATCCGTTTAAGTAACTGCTAACTCAAAGCGTCTATCTCGCCTTGCACTACTTCCCAATCTTCTAGAAGCTTGTCTAACTCCGTTTTTTTCTTATTGTAGGCCATGAAAAAAGAAGCATCTTCAATATGCTTGTCGTAATTAGAAGCCAAGGCTTTATCATCGTGTTGGATATCAATTTCCAATTGCTTGATTTGACTTTCAATTTTACTCAAACGATTTTGAAGGGATTTATTTTTCTTTTGATCTTCATAGGAAACTTTACTAGTTTCTTTAGGAGTCTCTTTTTTTGCAATATCTTTCTTCTCTACTTCCCGCATGTTTTCCAAATTGCGCTGTTCTAAGAAGAAATTAATATCCCCTAAATACTCTTTAATTTTTTGATCTTTAAATTCGTATACTAAATTCGACATTCCTTGCAAAAAATCTCTATCGTGGGAAACTAACAATAACGTTCCTTCGTATTTTTGAAGCGCAGCTTTCAAAACGTTTTTCGATTTGATATCCAAGTGATTTGTTGGCTCATCCATCACCAAAACATTTATGGGCTGTAACAACAATTTACACAAGGCTAAACGGTTACGTTCGCCTCCCGAAAGCACTTTTACTTTCTTATCTACATCATCTCCACGAAATAAAAATGACCCTAACATATCTCGAACTTTAGAACGATTGGTATCTGCCGCCGCATTTTCCATAGTTTCTAAAAGAGTTATTTCACCATCGAGATATTCGGCTTGGTTTTGTGCAAAATAACCAACCTGAACATTATGACCTAGTTTAATATTTCCTTGGTATTTGAATTCGTTTACAATTGCTTTAATAAAAGTCGATTTACCTTGTCCGTTTTGTCCCACGAAAGCAATTTTGCTACCGCGTTCTACTAACAAAGAAATATCTTTCAGAATTACTTTATCGCCATAGGCTTTAGTAACTTCTTCAGCTTCAATAACCACTTTTCCTGGAACTTTAGAAACTGGAAATGAAATATTCATTACAGAATTATCGTCTTCATCTACTTCAATTCGTTCGACCTTGTCCAACTTCTTAATCAACGATTGCGCCATTGAGGCTTTGGATGCTTTGGCACGGAATTTCTCAATTAACTTCTCCGTTTCTTCAATTTTCTTTGCTTGATTTTTTTGGGTAGCCAATTGCTTCTCGCGAATTTCATGACGTAATTCTAAATATTCGGAATATGGTTTATTAAAATCATAGGCTTTTCCGAGAGAGATTTCAATTGTTCTGTTCGTCACATTATCCAAGAACATTTTATCGTGGGATACGATTACCACGACACCTGGAAAATTTCTTAAGAATCCTTCTAACCAAATGATACTCTCAATATCCAAGTGATTAGTTGGCTCATCGAGAAGCAAAATATCATTAGACTGCAAAAGTAATTTGGCCAATTCAATACGCATTCGCCATCCTCCCGAAAAAGTATCGGTTTGATCATTAAAAACTTCCCTTTTGAAACCAAGACCTAAAAGAATTTTTTCGGTATCACCAACATAATTATAACCTCCTAGTAATTCAAAACGATGGGTATAATCGGACAGATCTTCTATAATTTGACCGTATTCTTCACTTTCGTAATCGGTTCGGGTTACTAAAAGATGGTTTACTTCTTCCAACTTTTTTTCGACTTGTTTAATTTCAATAAAAGCTTCATAAGCTTCTTCGAGAACGGTTCGCCCTTGTTCAAAATCGATGTCTTGACGAAGGAAACCCATTCTAACTTCTTTTTCGGTAGCAATTTGACCAGAATCTGGTTTAAAATCTCCAGCAAGAATTTTGAGCATAGTAGATTTACCTGCACCATTTTTTCCGACAAGCCCTACTCTATCGCCAGAACCAAGACGAAAAGTTACTTCTTCAAAAAGATACGAACCACCAAAAGAAACCGATAAATTGTGAATATTTAGCATATTATTTGTGACAAATGTTACATTATAAACTTCCTTAAAGAGTACCTTTGTAGAAAATTTT